>CAYPUS010000122.1:0-8863 GCA_964413815.1 uncultured Aquabacterium sp.
CAGATCGGTGTGGATTCGCTGAAGGTGGAAGGGCGCACCAAGTCGCTGTATTACGTGGCGCGCGTGGCCCAGGTCTACCGCCAGGCCATCGACGACGCCATGGCCGGCCGGCCCTTCAACCCCGATCTGCTGCTGCAGCTCGAAGGCATGGCCAACCGCGGCTACACCAGCGGCTTCCTGGAGCGCCGGCCCGCGCAGGACTACCAGAACTACATCACCGGCCACTCCGAGTTCCACCGCAGCCAGTTCGTGGCCGAGGTGCGCGAGGTGGGCGAGGACGGCTGGGCCGAGGTCGAGGTCAAGAACAAGTTCTCGGTGGGCGACACCATCGAGGTGATCCACCCGGGCGGCAACCGCATCGTCAAGCTCGATGCCATGCGCAACATGGATGGCCAGCCCATCGAGGTGGCGCCCGGCAGCCCGCTGCATGTGCGCATCCCCATCGGGGCGGAGGCGCGCGGCGCTCTGATCGCGCGGATGCTGGCGCCCCAGCCGGCCTGAGCCTTCATCAGGCCACGAAGCGCAGCACCGTGAAGTAGTGGCTGGCCGTGCCGCCCAGCACGAACAGGTGCCAGATGCCGTGCGAGTGCCGCATGCGGGTGTCGAGCAGGTAGAACACGATGCCCACGGTGTAGAGCAGGCCGCCGGCCAGCAGCCACAGCAGGCCCTGCGCGGCCAGCTTGTCCATCATCGGCACGGCGGCGGCGGCGCCGCACCAGCCCATCAGCACGTACAGCGGCACGGACGGAATCTTCTCGCGGCCCCACCACAACTCCTTGAAGATGCCCAGCAGCGCCAGCGCCCACACGAAGGCGAACAGGGCCCAGCCCAGCCAGGTGTCGTGCAGCGTCACCAGCGTGAAGGGCGTGTAGGTGCCGGCGATCAGCAGGTAGATGGCGCAGTGATCGACCTTGGCCCAGCGCGCCTTGGCGGGGCCGCGGAGGCTGTGATACAGGGTGGAGGCGGCGTAGAGCGCCACCATCGACAGCCCGAAGATCGAGAAGCTGATGATCTTGGCGGCATTGCCGCCTTGCACAGCCTGCGTCACGAGCACGATGGCGCCGGCAATGGCCAGGGCCAGACCGAGCAGATGCGTGGCGCTGTTGAGGCGTTCGCCGGGGTACATGGTGGGCTCCTCTCAGGGGCCGGCAAGGCGGGATGCGATGCCGGCTGGCATGTCCGGATGCTGCACCCGATCCCTGACATTCTCAAGCCCCGCCCTGGGGGGCGCCCGGAAGGAGGGGGCGGGCGCATCACGCGAAGGCCCCATGTCATCGGGTGCGAAAGCGGCCCGATGGTCCCGAATCCCGATGAACACGCACTTTCGATGTGATCGGTGTCTCATGAACGCAGCATCTTCGTGCATGCCGGATGCGCTGAAACCCCTTTGTCTACTGCACAATACCTTGCCCGACGTTTGCGGGTGCAACACCTAATTCGACGTATGAACAAGACCGATCTGATCCAGCACCTGGCTGACAAGCACACCCTGACCAAGGCTGAAGCTGGCCGCATCCTCGACACGCTGCTCGACGTGGTGGTCGCCACCGTCAAGAAGGGCGACACCGTGGCCATCCCGGGCTTCGGCACCTTCAAGCAACACGCTCGCGCCGCCCGCAACGGCGTGAACCCCAGCACCGGCGCCAAGATCAAGATCGCTGCGGCCAAGCTGCCCAAGTTCACCCCCGGCGCCACCTTCAAGGCCATCGTCGATCCGAAGAACGCCGCCAAGAAGGCCGCTGCCAAGCCCGCCGCCAAGCCTGCTGCCAAGAAGGCCGCCGCCAAGAAGGCCGCCAAGAAGAAGTGATCCCTGCGTGGGATCCTGGATGCCGCCGCGCCCCTCGGGCGCGAGGCACCCAAATCACGGGCCCCTCGAGGGCCCGTTTTCATTGACATGTCTGCATGCCTTGCCGGGCCGGCGGACTACTTCGCCGGCTTGATGGCGCTGACCTCATGCGGCATCTTGGCCGCGCCTTCGGGGTAGTGCTCGGCCGCCCAGTCCGGGTGTTTCCAGAGGATGCGCAGGTCCTGGTGGCGCCAGACATCGGCCCACATCGCGAAGAACTCGTCCAGGTTCAGGCGCAGCGGGTTGAGCGTGGTGGGCTGGCGCAGCGTCACGCCGTAGTCGATGCGGCCGGCGTCGCGCTCGTCGATGAAGGTGCCGAACAGGCGATCCCAGATGATCAGCACGCCGCCGAAGTTGCGGTCGATCTGGGCCGGGTTGCAGCCATGGTGCACGCGGTGGTGAGAAGGCGTGTTGAAGACGGCCTCGAACCAGCCTGGCAGCCGGCGCACCACTTCGGTGTGCAGGAAGAACTGGTAGAGCAGGTTCAGCTCGATCGCCACGATGGCCGACATCTTGTCGAAGCCGATCAGGGCCAGGGGCAGCCACCACAAGATGGCCAAGCCGCTGAGATCGAAGAGGAAGTTCTGGCGCAGGGCCGTCGACAGGTTGAAGCGCGGCGAGCTGTGGTGGGTGACGTGCGAGGCCCAGCCATAGCGCAGCTTGTGCATGGCCACGTGGGTGGCGTAGAAGGCCAGGTCCGAAGCCAGGAACAGCAGCGCCAAGCCCACCCAGGGGTTGGCGGGCTGGTATTGCAGGCCGACGGCCACCACCTCGTCATAGCACTGCGTCACGAAGATGGCCACCACCGCGCCATCGACCACCTTGTACAGCAGGCCGGTGCACATGTTCGAGATCGTTTCGGGCAGCAGGTAAGCCTGTGGCCGCCCCTTGCGGCGCACATACCAGGCCTCGGCCGCGATGAAGCCCAGGAACAGGCTGCCGGCCAGGAGCACGAAGCCCAGGGCATGGAGAAAGTCGTCCATGGGTCCACTGTAGGCAGCCACGGGCAACATGGATAGACAATCGGCGTCCTTGTTTTGACCGATTGCGCCATGTTGGGCAGGGGCCGTTTGCGTGCCGCTGGACACAAACTTGTCGCGTCCCGGGCCCCGGACGGGTACACAATCGCACCTTCCCTCGTCCATCACCGTGTTCCATGTCCTCGACTCCTCCGGCACCGCCCGTTTCTTCCGCCGACCTGCCCGCCGAGCTGCCTGCTGAACAGACGGCCGCGGCCGACGCCCCGGTCACGGGCGAGCCGCCTGTCGCAGCCGAAGCACCCGCTGCCGACGTTGCGCCCGCCCCTGAAGCTGCGCCCCCTTCCCAAGCGCCCCAAGCCTCCCAGGTGCCTCAGGCCACACCGGCCGAGACGCTGGCCAAGCTCGCAGAGCTGTTCCCTGCCTTGTTCAAGGGTCAGGCCAAGCCCTTCAAGCTGCGCATCCAGGTCGACATCCAGGAGCGTGCGCCCGGCGTGTTCAGCAAGCAGGCCCTGTCGGCCTTCTTCCGTCGCCACACGGGCACCACGTCCTACCTGATGGCGGTGGCCAAGGGCACGCAGCGCTTCGATCTGGATGGGCAGCCCGCTGGCGAGCTCAGCGAGGAACACCGCAAGGTGGCCGCCGACGAACTGGCGCGCCGGCGCGCCAATGCCAATGCCAAGCGCGAGCAGGAAAACGCCCACCGCGAGCAGGAAGAAGCCGGCCGCCGCCAGCGCGCCAGCCTGCTGCGCGACTTCGAGACGACCAAGCTGACGACGGCCAACTTCTGCGCGCTCAAGGGCGTGGCGGCCGATCAGCTCGATGCCCTGCTGGCGCAGGCGCGTGCCGAAGCCCTGGAAGATGCGCAACGCCCACGGCATCCGGCACAACGGCCCGGCCATGGCCAAGCGCGCCGTGGTGAAGGCCCGGGCGGCCGACGCGATGCCGGCCCGCGCGGGCCGCGTCCCGACGGTGGCGGGCCGCGCGGTGAGCGTGGCAGGGGGCCGGGCAAGGGTGGTGAGCGGGCGCAGCCGCGTGCGGAGGGTCGCGGCGAAGGCCGCAACGACGCTCGCCCGGAAGGCCGCAAGGAAGGCCGGCCGCCGCGCCGCGGCTGAGCGCAGCCCGAGGAGTCTGTCGTGTCTTCGCAGGTCTCTGCCGCCGCCTTGCCCAATGCGGACGAGGCGGCCATCGCGCGTTTCTTCTCGCAGCTGTCGCAGGCCCTGGCCCTGGGCCAGTGCGACAAGGTGCTGCTGAGCCACCACCATGGCCCGGACACCACCTTGCATCGCATCCTGGGTCGCCCGCTGCTGCTGCGCGGCCAGCCCTGCCTCAGCCTGGTCTGGCGCCACCAGACCAAGGACATCACCAAGAACCTGCCCACCGACGAAGCGCTGAATTTGCTGCGCGGCCTGGTGGGCGTGCAAGGCTTTCGCAACGCCCACTTCCACACGCCCGATCAGGAGGTGCAACTGGCCTTCAGCAAGAAGGGCAAGGCCAGCGTGAGGGTGGGCAAGGTGGCAGGGGCCTCGGCCAACGCGGCGGCGGGCGACGGGCACAACCGGGACAAGCACCGCTTGCTGGAACTGTCGCGCCCCTTCCTGCGCGAGTTGGGGGTGACCGACGCCTCGGGGCAGCTGGTCCCCGCCATGTCACGCAAGTGGAAGCAGATCAACAAGTTCGTCGAGGTCTTCTCGCACGCGCTGGAACGCTCGCCTTTGGCCCGTCCTCCGCGTGATGCCCAGCCCATCCATGTCGTGGACTTCGGCTCGGGCAAGGGCTACCTCACCTTCGCGATCCACGATTGGCTGCGCCACACCATGGGCCGCGACGCCCGCGTCACCGGCGTCGAACTGCGAGATGACCTGGTCCAGCTGTGCCAGCGCGTGATCGGCAAGCTCGGCCTGGAAGGCATGGACTACGAGCAAGGCGATGTGCGGCACTACCACCCCGCGGCGCTCAATGTGATGATCGCCTTGCATGCCTGCGACGTGGCGACCGACTATGCCATCCACCTGGGCATCCGCGCGGGCGCCGAGATCATCATGTGCTCGCCCTGCTGCCACAAGCAGATCCGGCCGCAGCTGCTGAGTCCGCATCCGCTGCGGCCCATCCTGCAGCACGGCATCCACCTGGGACAGGAAGCCGAGATGCTCACCGACGGCCTGCGCGCGCTGCTGCTCGATGCGGCGGGCTACGACACGCAGGTCTTCGAGTTCATCTCGCTGGAGCACACCAACAAGAACAAGATGATCCTGGCCGTCAAGCGCGCCAAGGCCGTGGCCCCTGACGAAGTGATCCGCCAGATCGCCGACATCAAGGCTTTCTACGGCATCCAGGAGCAATGCCTGGAAAGCCTCTTGAAGGCCGATGGCCTGCTGCCGGCCTGAGCCTCGCTTTGCTGGCTGTCAACGCCATCAACGCCATCAGGCGGGCAGCCCCTGGAGGCAGGTGGTCCACAGGCGCTCGGCATAGTCAGCGCTGCCATCGCCGGTGAACACGCGATCGGCCACGCGCAGGCCGAGCTGCCGATAGCTCTCCCACTGGGCCTCGTCGAAGAACTGGTCCATGGTCGTTTCCTGCGGGAAACACATGTGGCCGGTCTGGTAGTGGGCGATGTCCGTGCTGATGTCCTTGAGCAAGCTGGGCTTGATCAAGAGGATGCGGGCCCACAGCATGCCTGGCTGGATGCCATGCTGGGCGCTGCGTTCGGTGCCCACGACATCCAGCAAGATGGCGCAGCGGCCATGGCGCGCGGGCAGGTGGCCGTCCGGGCCCCGCAGGAAGTCCTCCGGGCAGGCGAAGACATCCTTGAGCAGTTCGTCACAGCAGGCGTGCGGAGTGGTGCGGATCTCCAGGCCATGGTCGATGCGCACCAGGCGGATCAGATTGGCCAGGTCTTCGAACTGGTAGTCCGGGTCGCAGCCGCAATCGCAAGCCACGATCAGGCGGATGTCGCGAGGGCGGTCGGGGCGCAGCAACTCGTAGATGGCCAGGTTCTCGAAGTGCCCGCCGTCGGACAGGTACAGATAAGGCCGGTGGTTGCCGTAGAACTTGCCGCGCAGTTCATCGAGCAGGTAGCTTTGCGTGGGAAACAGTTTCTGATACCAGCGCTCCTGCATGTCGCGGGTGTCGGGCAGACCTTTCCACCAGCGGCCCAGCCGCACATTGGCAAAGCCCATGGCCAGCGACATGCCCAGCCCAGTGCCGCGGCCCAGTCCGGTCGAGAAGGCCGCGCCTGATACGCCCAGCCATTCGCCAAAAGACAGCGGAAACCACAGCTCTGACTTGGCACTGCCAGTGGACATGGGGTGGGCATGCCGGTCGAAGTAGATGCCGCCGGGCCCGACCACCAGCGGTTTGCCTTTGCGATCGCGCTGGATGAGTTGCTCGCCCGGGCTGACGCTCTGGTTCACACAGACGTTGACGAAGTGAATGGGCGCCAGCGGGTTGCGGTGGATGTCGTCGACCGACAGGCTGTCGCCCTTGATGGGCTCGGCCACGTCACGGGCCTTGGGGCCGGTCCCGGGCGTGAAGCGCGCGTGGTTGCTGGCGCCCAGGTAGGCGCGGATGATGCGCGCGCTGTAGAGGCTTTGCAGCGTCGACAGGTTGAGAAAGCCTGGGAAGTGGCCCACGATCCAGGCCATCACCAAGGCCAAGGCCAGCATGGCGGCGGCATAGGCAAATGGGAGATGGGTGCTTGGTGCGTTCCACAGCAACCGGGGGGCCGGCTTGCCTTCTGGCCAGACCACCTGCAAGAGCAGGATGTCGAGCCCCACGGCCACCACCATCCACAACAGGCCGCCCACGATGCCGGCCAGCAGGCCGATGGGAACGCGGCTGCGGGCCTTTCCAGGCCCTTTGTCGTCCAGGCCTTGCGCGCTGCGGCGCATCAGCCAGACCGCCAGCGCCATCAGACCGGATAACAGCGCGGCGTGCTGAAACGACAGCCACAGCCAGGCCGTCTGAGCCAGGGTCTCGATGGTGGCCAGGCCGGCCAGTATCAGCAAGCACTGCGTCGCGCGTGTCAGCCAGCGCGTCAGCAGCACGCGCAGCAAGGTGATGGAAGCCTGACGGGAGGCACGCGTGCGGCAGGTTGCCACCAGGTACCAGACGATGGACAGCAGCACGCTTGCCCCCAAGGCCAACAGGATTGAGCCCAGTGTCGGGCGTTGCAGCCTCTGGCACACCACCCAGCCCAGGGCCCCCAGGCACACAGCCAGCAGCAGCCCTAGCGCCGATGCGACCGTGACGTATTCCGGTGGGGTGGCGAGGTGGTCCTTCAGGCTGTCGCCCGCGGAGGCGGAGGCAGAGGCGGAGGTGGCCGGGCCGGCGTGGCCCTGCGCTTGCCGGTGCCGCTGCTCGGCCGCCTGAGCGCTCAATTCCTTGCCGGCAGCGGGATGCGAGTACCAGTAGGCGATGCCCAAGGGCAGCGCCGCCACGAGGATGAGCAGGCCGCACAGCCCCCAGGACGGACTCCACCAAAGCATCGTGTGGGTGATCAGCGCCTGGTTCAGCAGCGTGTGTTCCCAGTCGCGATACCAAGGGCACGAGCCGGCCAGCCACCATCGGCCTGCCAACAGGGCCGACAGCACCACCATGATCACCGTGGCGACCACGTACTGCGTCGCGAACCAGTTGCGGATGGCGATGGTGACACCATAAAGCAGGTCGCCTGCGCCACCGGGGGCCATGTAGCGGCCGTTGTCGCGCAGCCAGGCCAGCGCCGTGCGGCCGGGATGGTTGGCCTCGTAGTTGGCCTCGCGGTGGATGCGTCCGGGGGGCTCCTCGCGCATGGCCGCGTAGGCCCTCTCGGTGCTTTCCAGCGCGGTTTCGTCCGGCTTGCCGGACAAGCGGCCCCGCACGAAGAGGCTGCTGAAAAAGCCACCGATGTAGCCTCCGCCGCTGACGGTGCTCAGAAAATCGAACTGGGCCAGCAGCGGCCAGGCGCGGCCGGCACCGGCGCCCGCCTCGGCATCGGCATCGTCACTGGCATGGCGAGCGGGGCCGGGAACCGGGCTCTTGATTTTGGCCAGGGCCTGCATCACGCCCAGGCAGAAGGTGGCGCTGCGGATGCCGCCGCCTGACAGGGCCAGGGCCCATTGCGCACCGGGGTGCGCACCGGGTTCTGCACCGGGATGCGCGCCATGATGGTCACCCTGATCGCCCTTGCCGCCGTGCGTCTCCGGGATGCCATGGGGCGAACCGGGCGCCGGATCACCTTGCCCTGGCTTTCGGGCCGGGCCCGGGCCGGCCGTCGGACGGACAATGCCCAAGGCCACACGCCGCGCCCGTGCGCGACCCACTTCATGTTCGGGGCTCGGGAGGGGCGGTTCGCTGAGCGGGTTCATACGCGTCTCGGCAAATGGCGGGGCGGCCATTCTGGCCACACGGCGTCCCCGCATGGCCATCCCTAAGGTCACAACTGCCGCGTGTAAGGGGGGCTCGGCGCCTGGATGGAAAAGGATTTAACGGCACGCATGCGCGATACTCTCGGCCATGCCCTTTCTGCGTTCGCAACCCTCGCCTCGTCCTTCTGCTGATGCGGATCCCGCAAAGGCGGTGACCGCCTTGCGGCGTCCACCCGCAGGACGACCGGCGGATCCGCAGAAGTACCGCGTGCGCGTGGGCCCCAGCCGCATCGACGGGCAGGGCGCTTTTGCCGACGAGCCCATCCCCGCACGCGCCAAGATCGGCGAGATCCGCGGCGAGTTCATCGACATGGCGCAAGCCCGCGCCCGGGCCCGCGAAGCCGAGCGCAGCACGGGGCGCATCTTCATGGTGGCGATCTCCGACAAGCGCGCCGTCGACGCCACCGACTCCACCGATCCGCTGCGCTTTGCCAACCATGGCTGCGAGCCCAATATGGTGCTCAAGGTTCAGCAAGGCCGGGTGGCCTTCTACGCGCTGCGCGACATCGCCGAAGGCGAAGAGCTCACCGCGCGTTATGGGCAGACGCATCACGCAGGCCGGCTGGTCTGCCGTTGCGGGGCGCCCCGCTGCCAAGGCAGGTTGTGATGGCGGGCGGCGCGGCGCCTGTGGC
>CAYPUS010000123.1:0-8861 GCA_964413815.1 uncultured Aquabacterium sp.
GCCCGTGCGCTTGCTGCCGAAGTAATCGAGCGAGAGTCTGAGCAGGTGGTCGAAGGTGGCGGTGCGCAGGTCGGCGCTGATGCGCTCGGACACCAGGGCCAGAAGGTAGGTGCGCGCCCAGCCCAAGCCCCAGGCCAGCAGGGCCGAGGCCAGCAGGCCGCCCAGCAGCATCAGCACCAGACGGGTGTCGATGGCCTGGCCGGTCTGGAAGGGGATCAGCACCTTGTCCATCAGCGGGATGGTCAGGTAGGGCGGCACCAGGGTTGCGCCGGTCGAGGCCAGGGTCAGCAGGAAGCCGATGATCAGTTGAGATTGGTAGGGCTTGGCGAAGCGCCACAGCCGCAGCAGCACCCAGGTCGAAGGCGGCGCCTGGGTGGCGCGGTCGCAGACGGGACACTCGTCGCTGTCAGGGGGCAGCGGCGCATGGCAGCTCGGGCACAGCGAAACCTCTTCAGCGGGCGGGGTGTGGCCGGTACGCAAGATGGCCTGCTGGCGCTCGAACTGCTCGACCAGGCGCAGCACCTGGGCCTGCGCATCCAGCGTGAAACGCCAGCGGGCCAGCTGACCTTTCGCATCGTGCAAAGCCAGCGTGCCGACGCCGGCATGGTCGTGGTGGCGCAGTTGCAGATCGGGGCGCAGCGGCCAACTGCTTGGGTTGTCGGGCTGGCCCGACGGCGCCGCGCCTTGTCCGTCGTCGGGCTGGGACGACAGGATCGCCAATCTCTGATCGCTCAGAAATATTTTCGATTTTGTGAAGCGAAGTTGTGCGTCGAGGTCAACCTCGGCCACGGCCAGCACGTTCTCCCGGGGTGCCAGTGGCAGATCCGTCCTGGCTGGGTCTGAATGGATCGGATGCCGCTGAGCGGCGTGGGGATGATGATGCTGCATGGTCTGGTACTAACGCGCGAGGCGGCCCTTGCGGATGACGGTCCAGGCGGGGGCCAGGCGACGAAGCCGGCCATTGTCCCCGATGCGCTTCCTTCAAGCACCCTCGGCGCCGCATCTCCTTCTTCGGCATCACTCCGCTGTCTCCCCCGTTCGCATCACCCCCTCTGGACATGAGCCATAACAAGAAAAGCGACATCCAGTTGCTGCGCGTCAACTACCTGCGCGGCCCGAACATCTGGACCTACCGGCCGGTGCTCGAAGTCTGGCTGGACCTGGGCGAGCTCGAGGCCTGTCCCTCGAACAAGCTGCCGGGCTTCGTCGATCGCCTGGTGTCGATGCTGCCCGCCCTGATCGAACACCATTGCGGCGTGGGCGAGCGCGGGGGCTTCATCGCGCGGCTGCGCGAGGGCACCTGGGCCGGCCACATCCTGGAGCACATCGTCATCGAGTTGCTGAACCTGGCGGGCATGCCCACTGGCTTCGGGCAGACGCGGTCCACGTCGCGGGAGGGCGTCTACCGCATGGTGTTCCGTGCGCGGGACGAGCAGGTCGCCCGCGTGGCGCTGGCCCAGGGGCATGCCTTGCTGATGGCGGCCATCAATGACCTGCCGTTTGACGTGTCCCAGGCGGTCGACGCCGTGCGCAGCAGCATCGACAACGCCTACCTCGGCCCCTCCACGGCGGCCATCGTCAACGCCGCCACCGACCGCGGCATCCCCCACATCCGCCTCAACGATGGCAACCTGGTGCAGCTGGGCCATGGCGCCGCGCAGCGCCGCATCTGGACGGCCGAGACCGACAAGACCAGCGCCATCGCCGAAGGCATCGCCGGCAACAAGGACCTGACCAAGACGCTGCTCAAGGCGTGCGGCGTGCCGGTGCCGGAAGGGCAGATCGTCGACAGCGCCGCAGCCGCGTGGGAGGCCGCGCAGGACATCGGCCTGCCCGTGGTGGTCAAGCCGCTGGATGGCAACCATGGCCGGGGCGTGTCGCTGGAGCTGTCCAGCCGGGCCGATGTCGAGGCGGCCTTCGAGGTGGCGCGCAAGGAAGGCAGCGAGGTCATCGTCGAGCGCTTCGTTCCTGGCGAAGAACACCGCCTGCTGGTGGTGGGCGGCAAGGTGGTGGCGGCCGCGCGTGGCGAGAACCTGTGGATCACGGGCAATGGCCACGACAGCATCGCCCGCCTGATCGACGACCAGCTCAACAGCGACCCCCGCCGCGGCGAGGCGGAGGCCTTTCCGCTGGAGACCATCCTGTTGGATCGCGAGCCGGCCATGCGCCTGCTGCTGTCGCGGCAAGGCTTGACGGCCGAGTCGGTGCCGGCCGCGGGCCAGCGCGTGCTGGTGCAACGCAATGGCAACCTCACCATCGACTGTACCGACGACGTCCACCCGGACGTCGCCCATGCGGCCAGCCTGGCGGCGCGGGTGGTGGGCCTGGACATCGCGGGCATCGACCTGGTCGTCAGCGATGTGTCGCGGCCGCTGGCCGCCCAGCGCGGCGCGGTGGTCGAGGTCAATGCGGGCCCCGGCCTGCTGATGCACCTCCAGCCGGCCACCGGCCTGCCGCGTCCGGTGGGCAAGGCCATCGTCGACCACCTGTTTGACGACGACGAGACTGGCCGTGTGCCCATCATCGGCGTGGCCGGCTCGCAAGGCACGCACCACATCGCGCGCCTGACCGCCTGGCTGCTGCACCTGAGCGGCAAGCGCGTGGGACTGGCCTGCCGGGATGGCGTCTACCTGGGCACGCGCCGCATCGAATCGCGCAATGGGGCGAACTTCGACGCCGGGCAGCGCCTGCTGATGAACCGCGAGGTCAATGCCGTCGTGCTGGAAAACGGCGCGGCCACCATCCTCGAAGACGGCCTGGCCTATGACCGCTGCGCCGTCGGCGTGGTCACCGATCTGCTTGGGGCCGAGGCGCCCGTCGATCCGGCACTGGCGCGCCACGACATCCACGAGACCGAGCAGATGTTCAAGGTGCTGCGCACCCAGGTCGACGTGGTGCTGCCCGATGGCGTGGCCGTGCTCAATGCCGGCGATGCGCGGCTGGCGGAGATGGCCGAGCTGTGCGATGGCGAGGTGATCTTCTATGAACTCGACCACAACCACCCCGTGCTGGTGGCGCACCGTGCCGAGGGCGGGCGCACTGTCTCGATCGAAGGGCACCATGTGCTGCTGAGCCACAACGGGCACATGCCCGTGCATTGCGCGGACCTCAATGGGGCAGCGGCCCGCCGCATGACGGGCGGGGCCGCACAGGCCGTGCCGGGCGCCAGCGTGCGCTCCTTGCTGGCCGCCGTGGCGGCGGCCTGGGCCCTGGACATGGCCCCTGAACTGATTGCGGCGGGCCTGGAAACCTTCGATCCGGCCCCCGCACATTGATCTCCCGCTGACCATTCAAAGAGAAGAAGCGATGGACGTTTCACGCATCCGGGCCTTGCGCGGCCCCAACCTCTGGAGCCGGCACACGGCCATCGAAGCCGTCGTGTCCTGCGCGCCGCAGGAGTGCGCACTGGACAAGCTGCCCGGCTTCGAGGACGCGCTGCGCAAGCTGTTTCCCACACTGGGCTCGCTGCACCCTGAAGAGCAGGCCGATCAGGTCAGCCTGGCCCATGTGCTGGAGGTGGCGACCTTGGCCTTGCAGGCCCAGGCCGGCTGCCCCGTGACATTCAGCCGCACCGCCGCGACGACCGAGCCCGGCATCTACCAGGTGGTGGTGGCCTACAGCGAGGAAGAGGTCGGACGCCAGGCGCTGACGCTGGCCCAGGCGCTGATCCAGGCAGCGCTGACGCAAGGCGGCTTCGATGCCGCACACGCCCTGGGCGAGTTGCGCGACATGGATGAATCGCTGCGCCTGGGCCCGAGCACCGGCTCGATCGTGACGGCCGCGGCAGCGCGTGGCATCCCCTGGCGGCGCATGACGCAAGGCAGCCTGGTGCAATTCGGCTGGGGCGCCAAGCAGCGCCGCATCTGGGCCGCCGAGGTCGACAGCACCAGCGCCGTGGCCGAGTCCATCGCGCAAGACAAGGACCTGAGCAAGCGCCTGCTGGCCGCCGCTGGCGTGCCCGTGCCCATCGGCCGCCCGGTGCGCGATGCCGATGACGCCTGGCTCGTGGCCCAGGAGATCGGCCTGCCCGTCGTGGTCAAGCCGCAGGATGGCAACCAGGGCAAGGGCGTGACGGTCAACATCGTCAGCCGCGAGCATTTGGAGGTGGCCTTTCGGGCCGCGGCCGAGATCGGCACCGTGATGGTCGAGAAGTACCTGCCCGGCCATGACTTCCGTCTGCTGGTCGTGGGTGACCGGCTGGTGGCTGCCGCGCGCCGCGATCCGCCCCATGTGATCGGCGATGGCGTGCACACCGTGAGCGAGCTGGTCGAACAGGTCAACGCCGATCCGCGCCGCGGCGATGGTCATGCCACCGCGCTGACCAAGATCCGCATCGACGACATCGCCATCGCGCGCCTCGGCGTGCAGGGTCTGGCGCCCGATTCCGTGCCCGAGATGGGCCGCCGCGTGATCCTGCGCAACAACGCCAACCTCTCGACCGGGGGCACCGCCACCGATGTGACCGACGACGTGCACCCCGCAGTGGCGGCGCGCGCCGTGACCGCCGCGCAAACCATCGGCCTGGACATCTGCGGCGTGGACCTGATGTGCGAGAGCGTGCATCGTCCGCTGGAAGAGCAGGGCGGCGGCATCGTCGAGGTCAATGCGGCCCCCGGCCTGCGCATGCACCTGTCGCCGTCATACGGCAAGGGCCGTCCGGTGGGCGAAGCCGTGATCGCCGACATGTTCAAGCCCGGCGACGACGGCCGCATCCCGGTCGTCGCCGTGACCGGCACCAATGGCAAGACCACGACCGCGCGCCTGAGCGCCCACCTGCTGGCCACCAGCGGCCTGCGCGTGGGCATGACCAACACCGATGGGGTCTACGTCAATGGCCGCCAGATCGACAGCGGCGATTGCGCCGGCCCCAAGAGCGCGCGCAATGTGCTGATGCACCCCGATGTGGACGCGGCTGTGTTCGAAACCGCGCGCGGCGGCATCTTGCGTGAAGGCCTGGGCTTCGATCGCTGCCACACGGCGGTGGTGACCAACATCGGCGAGGGGGACCACCTGGGTCTGAACTACATCACCACCGTCGAGGACCTGGCGGTGCTCAAACGGGTCATCGTGATGAACGTGGCACCCGATGGCTTTGCCGTGCTCAACGCGGCCGATGCCAATGTGGTGGCGATGGCGCCCAAGTGCCCCGGCGGCATCATCTATTTCGCGCGGGACGGGCACAACCCCGTGCTCAGCGCCCACCGCGCACAGGGCAAGCGCACGCTCAGCGTCGATGGCGATGCCATCGTGGCCGCCGAGGGCAGCTGGCGCGAAAGCCTGCTGCTGCGCGACATTCCGATCACCCGCCAGGGCAGCATCGGCTTCCAGGTCGAGAACGTCATGGCGGCCGTGGGGGCGGCCTGGAGCGTGGGCCTGGGCTGGGACACCATCCGCCGCGGCCTGGCCAGCTTCGTCAACGATGCCGACAACGCGCCCGGCCGCTTCAATGTGATGGACTACCGTGGCGCCACCATCGTTGCCGACTACGGCCACAACCCGGACGCGATGCGCGCCCTGGTCACGGCGGTCGAAGCCCTGCCGGCCAAGCGCCGCCTGGTGGTCATCAGTGGCGCGGGCGACCGGCGCGACGAGGACATCCGGGCCCAGACCGCCATCCTGGGCGATGCCTTCGACGAGCTGATCCTGTTCCAGGACGCATGCCAGCGCGGCCGCGCCGACGGCGAGGTGCTGCGCCTGTTGCGTGAGGGCCTGCACAAGGCGCAGCGCGCGAGCGAGGTGCTGGAGGTGCGCGGCGAATTCCTCGCCATCGACACGGCCTTGTCACGGCTGTGGCCGGGCGACCTGTGCCTGGTGCTGGTCGACCAGGTCGAGGCGTCGCTGGCCCATCTGGCCCGGCGCTGCGCCGAGGCCCCAGGCGCCGGGGAGGCCTCCCGGGCGGCTTGAGCGTGTGAAGTGCTTCTGTGCCATCATGCCCCGAGCCGCACGATGGAGGAGCACCCCATGCTCAGAGCCTTGTCCGACGACGCCCTGCAGGCCTTGCTGCGTGAAGACGCGCCTTATGGTGACATCAGCACCATGGCTTTGGGGCTGGATGCGCAGTTGGGTCATGTCGTGATGGCGGCCACGCAGCCGATGACGGTGTGCGGCGCGGAAGAGGCGGCGCGCCTGTTCACACTGGCCGGCGCCACCGTCAGCTTGCTGGCCTCATCGGGCAGCCATGTGCCGGCGGGCGCCGAACTGCTCAGCGCACACGGCCCTGCGCCTTGCCTGTTGCTGAGCTGGCGCGTGGCGCAGGCGCTGCTCGAATACGCCAGCGGTGTGGCCAGCGAGGTGGCCCGCATCGTCACCGAACTGAAGGCCGCCGGCCACATCGTGCCGCTGGCCTGCGCGGCCAAAAGCTTTCCCGGCACGCGTGCCCTGGCCATCAAGGCCGTTCACTGTGGCGGCGGCGTCATGCATCGGCTTGGTCTGTCTGACAGCCTCATGCTGTCGCCCGAGCACCTGGTGTTCGTCGACGCCACGCGTGACGAGGTGGTGGGCAAACTGCGCCGGGCCCAGCCGGAAAAGCCCCTGGTCGCCCAGGTCACCAGCCTGCAGGAAGCCGTTGCCATGGCCGAGTCCGGGGCCGACATCCTGCAACTCGCGCACTTCACGCCGGAGGCGGTGCGCCAATGCCGGATCGCGCTGCACGCCATGCAGCTTCACCCGATGCTGGCCGTGGGCGGTGCCCATGCGGCCAATGCCGTGGCCTATGCCGATGCCGGCGCCGATGTGCTGGTGTCCACCGCGCCTTACCATGTGCCCCCACGCGAGGTGGAAGTGCGCTTTGCCAGGGCGGTTTGAGCTCAGTAGTTCACGCTGTAGCGCTGCCCACGGTAGCTGAACACCGCCGACTTCAGCCGGATCTCTTCGAGGATCAGACCCTGGTAGGGCTGATCGCCTTCGCGGAACACCTGGCTGTTGACGATCAGCATGCGCTGCGTGGGGATCTCGGAGTACATCGCCCCGCCGATGGTCAACTGGGGGATCTCTCTGCGCAGGTGATCGGGCAGTTCGTGCAGCTGTGGCAGGCGCTGGGCCGCGGAGGGCTGAGCCTGGACCGGCGGCTGCGCGGTGGCCTGGGGCGCAGGCTGCGCCGGGGGCGGTGGAGGAGGCGGCGCTGCGGTGACCCGTGCTGCCTGCGGCGGCGGGGACGCGGGAGGGGGCTGCCGCACCGGCGCAGCGCTCACGCGCGGCGCGTTTGCCACCGCGTCCGGTGTTTGGGTCGGTGTCCGCGCCGGTGCTGGCGCCGGCACATTGGCAGCGCTCCGTTCAGAAGGCTGCGCCATGACCGGCGGAGCGGCCGGCAGCGCGACCGGCGCGGGCACTGGCGCCTGAGCCGTCACTTCGGGCATGGCCTGGCCGGGTACCTGTGGCAGCGCCGGTGCACTGGCCTGCGCGGGCGGCGTCTCGCGGCTGAGCAACTGCCAACTCAGCACGCCGATCAGGCACAAGGCGGCGCCGGCGCCCACCCAGATGATCGGCATGGTCCGCCCTTTGGGCTCCTCGTCATCGTCACCGGGCGCGGGTGCCTGCGGCCGCGAATGCAGACCCGGCACGCCGCCTTGCTCGCGCTCGGCGTCGGCCTTTTTCAGTGCATCCAGGATGTAGGACATCGTGTCATCTCCCCGCCGGCTGGGCGGTCTGCAGCCGAGGTTCCTCGACGCCGGTGGCCCTGTTGATCTGCATGAGCGTGGTGGCGCCGACCACGCCGTCGGGCTGGAGGCCCTGGGTCATCTGGAAAGCGTACACCCGCGAGCGCATGGCCGCGTCGTAGACCTGCTTGTCCTTGGGCGCGGGGCCCTGGTCGATCTCGGTCAGGCGGGCGGCCAGCCAGTCCACCGTCGGGCCGCTGTGGCCGGACAGCACCTTGCCGCGGTAGCCGGGCGGCATGCGCCACAGGGTGATGAAATCGCCCCGCCACATCTTGCCCAGCTCGCTCAACGGCACGGCAAACGCCTGGGCGTCTATCTCCAGTCGCGCGTTGGCGCCTTCGAAGCCGGCCAGCAAGGCATACATGGGCCGGCCCTGGCTGTCATGCAGCAGCAGCGTCACCGGCCTTTCCAACTGGCGGATCAGGGCCAGGCCGCCGCTGTTGCGAAAGCAGGCCAGTTGCTGCTGCAGCGCCTGCGCACACGCGTCACCCCCCTCGTGGAGTGTCACCTGCCACAGGGTGGCCAGGGCACGCATGGCATGGCTCTCACGGCGATAGGCCTCGTCCTCGATGCGTGCCGCATCGGCTGGCATGGCCTTGGCGGCTTGCGGGCCGGATGCGGCGCCGGCAACGGCTTTGGCCTGGCCGGCTGTGCCCGTGCCCGCCGCTGAGGCCTTGGCACCATCCGCCCCGCTCGCCTGCGCCAAGCCTGTGCTGGCGAGCTGGCCGGCGGCCTGCCTGGTTTGTTGGGTATAGAGCCAGCCCACCGCGCCCAGGCTGACCACCGCGCCCAGCATCAGCGACGCGCCGAGCCATTGGCGCCAGTCCTGGCCGCCGGACTTCTTGCTCTTGCGCGGGCGCCCCGCCGAGGCGCTGTCGCCAGGCGGCGGGCTCGGCTCCGGCGGTGGCGGCGGCGGGGCACTGGGGGAGGCCGACTTGTGCATCGGGAAGACTTCCTGCGAGGCCTTGTCGACGATGCGCCGGTCCACGCGCGCCTTGCCTTCGGCATAGGCGCCCAGCAGCGCCCGGTCGCACAAGAGGTTGATGCGGCGTGGCACGCCCTTGCTCAGTTGGTGGATGCGCTTGACCGCGCGGCTGTCGAACAGCCGGCCGCGCTTGAGCCCGGCGATCGACAGCCGGTGCTGTATGTACTGCCCGGTTTCTTCTTCGGTCAGGGCATCAAGGTGGAAATGCGCGATCACGCGCT
>CAYPUS010000124.1:0-1360 GCA_964413815.1 uncultured Aquabacterium sp.
GCTGATCGCCTTCAACATCACCTTCTTCCCGATGCACTTCCTGGGTCTGGCCGGCATGCCGCGCCGCTATGCCGACTACCCCATGCAGTTCGCCGACTTCAATGCCGTCGCTTCGGTGGGCGCTCTGGGCTTCGGTCTGGCGCAGGTCTATTTCATCATCGTGGTGCTGATCCCGGCCATGCGCGGCAAGGGCCAGCCGGCGCCCGCCAAGCCCTGGGAAGGTGCCGAGGGTCTGGAATGGGAAGTGCCTTCGCCCGCACCCTTCCATACCTTCGAGAACCCGCCCAAGCTGGACGCGACCGCGACCCGCGTGATCGGTTGAGCGCTGCGGCCAATCCCAGCAGCGTGACAGGACCCCATTGATGAGCTCCCCGCAAGATCGCAAGCGCAATGTCAGGCTCGGATTGATCCTGGCCTCCGTCGCGCTGGCTTTCTTCGTGGGCTTCGTGGTGAAGATCACGCTGTTGTCGGCGCCTTGAGCGCTGTTCGGGCCCACTTCGAGACAGCCATGCGCACCGAGGATCCCCGCCCCACCGCATCCACGCCGCCCGCGGCGTCGGCGCGTGCGCGCTGGCTGGCGCGGGCCAACCTCGACATGGTCGGCAAGTTGCTGGCGGTGACACTGCTGATGTTCGGCTTCGGCTATGCGATGGTGCCCATGTACAAGCACATCTGCGCGGCGCTGGGCATCAACGTGCTGACACTGTCGGAGCAGCAGGTGCCGGGTGCGGCGCCGTCCCGCCGGGCCAACACCCAGGTGGACCTCAGCCGCACCATCACGGTCGAGTTCGATGCCAACGCGCGCGGCCCCTGGGATTTCAAGCCTGAGCTGCGCTCGGTGCGCGTGCATCCTGGCGAGATCACCACCGTCATGTACGAGTTCCGCAATCTGCAGAACCGCACGATGGCGGCCCAGGCGATCCCCAGCTACGCGCCCAAACAGGCCACCTCGCATTTCAACAAGCTGGAATGCTTCTGCTTTGCCGAGCACACGCTCAAGCCGGGTGAAAGCAAGCGCTGGCCCGTGTCCTTCGTGATCGATCCCAAGCTGCCCAAGGACGTGGTCACCATCACCCTGTCCTACACCTTCTTCGAAGTGGGCGGCAAGGTGCCCGCGGCGCCCGGAGGGACGGTATGACGGACGGGCTGCGCGAGGCTGCCAAGCGCAAGGGGTCTTTCCGCCAGGCGCTCAAGGCGATCGCCTGGTCTTTCTTCGGGGTGCGCAAGTCTTCGGATCATGCGCAGGACGTGGCCAAGCTCAATCCGCTGCATGTGATCGTGGCGGGGGTGGTGCTGGCCCTCCTGTTCGTGATCGGTCTGGTCTTGCTGGTGAGGTGGGCCACGCCACTGGCAATGACCC
>CAYPUS010000124.1:1370-8850 GCA_964413815.1 uncultured Aquabacterium sp.
GGTGGGTCATTGCCAGTGGCGTGGCCCAGTGAGCGACGATGCCAGCCTTCGCATGTTTTTTATTTTGTTCAGGTTCTTGACCTAGGTCTGAGGAGCACAACATGTCCACAGCGGTTCCGAAAGGGCAGACGCCCTATTACTTCGTGCCAGCGCCGTCCCGGCATCCCATGATGGCGGCCTGCGGGCTGTTTTTCGTGATCCTGGGCGCAGGCCAGTGGGTCAACGGCTCGACCTGGGCGCCCTATGCGGTCCTTCTGGGACTGGTGTGGTGGCTGGTGGTCCTCAAGCAATGGTTCTCGGATGCCATTTCCGAAAGCGAGAGCGGCCTCTACAGCGACCGGATCGATGTGTCCTACCGCTGGAGCATGGCCTGGTTCATCTTCTCGGAGGTGATGTTCTTCGGCGCCTTCTTCGGTGCGCTGTTCTGGGCGCGGCTGTATGTGCTGCCGGCCCTGGGCAGCATCGACAACGCTCTGCTGTGGCCGGACTTCAAGGCGATCTGGCCGTCGGTGGCGCCTGGCATGACCGCTTCGCCGGCCGGCACGGTCGAGCCCTTCCTGACCATGGGCCCGTGGCCGATCCCCACGATCAACACGGCCTTGCTGCTGACCTCGGGCATCACCTTGACGATCGCCCACCATGCCTTGCGTGAAAACCAGCGCGGCAAGTGCATCGGCTTCATGTGGCTGACGGTGATCCTGGGTGCGACCTTCCTGGGCTTCCAGGCCTATGAATACTACGAAGCCTACGTCCACCTGAACCTCAAGCTCAGCTCGGGCATCTTCGGCTCGACCTTCTTCATGCTGACGGGCTTCCACGGCATGCACGTCTTCGTGGGCATGCTGATGCTGCTGTTCATCACCTTGCGCCTGCAACGCGGCCACTTCACGCCCGAGCGCCACTTCGGCTTCGAGGGAGCGGCCTGGTACTGGCACTTCGTGGACGTGGTGTGGCTGGGCCTGTACGTCGTGGTCTACTGGACCTGATCCGGGGCAGGGGCCGCGCGGCGGCCTGGCCGCATGAAACAGAGCGCCCGGGGGCGCTCTGTTTCTTTGGTGTCTCGGGTGCTCAGGAGCCCACGGGGATGCCGGTCGGATGGATCCAGCCCAGCTTGTAGCTCACCAGGATGAAGAGGAAGAGCGCGACAGAGATGGCCACACGCCAGGCGAGGGCCTTGACCATGCGGTTGGTTTTGGGTGCACCATCGCGCCCATCCTGCAGCATGGCGCGGCCGGCGATGGCCAGGGCGATGAGGATGGCGACCAGGGCGAGGGCGATGACGATGTTCATGAAGGCACATTATGGGCGCCCCAACACGCGCCTGGAACTGGCATGACCCTGAGCCCACGTCAACTGCAAATCTGGATCGCGGCCATCGTCACCTTCGCGGTGACGGCATCGGCCGGCGTGTGGCAGCTGGGACGCGCCGAACAAAAGCGCAGCGCCCAGGCCGCCTTGCATGCGCAGGGCGACTGGCCGCCCTGGACCGCTGCCGACTGGCCCTGCCAGGCCGATCCCGCCTCGCTGCCGGCCCACAGGCCGGTGCTGCTGCGCGGGCACTGGCTCGCCGATCGCACCGTGTTCCTGGAAAACCGCCCGATGGCCGGCGGATTCGGCTTCATCGTGGTCACGCCCTTGCGGCTGACGCAGGCGCGGCTGGATTGCCCGGCCGCGGTCGTGCTGGTGCAGCGCGGCTGGGTCCCCCGTGATCCCGCCGATCGCCTGCGCCTGCCGGCCATCGAGACGCCCCTTGAGGAGGTGCTGGTGGCAGGCCGGCTGATGGCGGGTTTGTCCCGGGTGTTCCAGTTGGGGGTCGAAGCGCCACCGGACGGCGCAGCGGGGGGCGTTGTGCGTCAGAATGCGGATGCGGCCTTCTGGGCTGGCTGGCTGGGTCAGGCGCCACTGCCCGGTGCCGTTCTCCAGGTGCGGGCCGCCGAGCCCCTGGACGCCAAGGTTCTGCTTCGTCATTGGCCCGAGGCGGGGCAGGGGCAGGACAAGCACCTGGCCTATGCGGCCCAGTGGTTTGCCATGGCCGCCATCGTCGCCGGGCTCACAATCTGGTTCCAGATCATCCGGCCACGCCGCCAAAAACGTTCCTGACACCGAAGTTGAATCGAGCCTGCGCCCATGCCTCCGTCTGAAGTTTCTCCGGCCGATCCCATGATCCAGATGAGCGTGCACAGCCTGCCGCGTCCCGATCAGCAGGCCACCGCCCAGCGCACCCGCGTGGGACGCCTCAAGATGCTGGCGGTCTGGGCCGTCTGCGCGGCGCCCGTGCTGGCCTCTTACCTTACCTATTACGTGATCAAGCCAGAGGGGCGAACCAACTATGGCACCTTGATCCTGCCGCCCAAGCCCATGCCTGAAGGGCCGCCGGCCTGGGTCGACCTGCAGGGGCAGGCCGTGCCGTCCGCTTCGCTGAAAGGCCAATGGCTGTTGGTGACCGTGGCTGGCGGCGCCTGCAATGAAGCCTGCGAAAAGCAGCTCTACCTGCAGCGCCAATTGCGCGAGACGCTGGGGCGGGACAAGGACCGCGTCGACCGCGTCTGGTTCGTGAACGACACGGCGCCGGTGCGCGAGGCACTGATGCCGGCGATGAAGGATGCCTGGGTGCTGCGCGCCGATCCGCAGGCCTTGCAGCAGTGGCTGGCGCCTGAGCCGGGCCAGGCGCTCAATGCGCATTTCTATCTGGTCGATCCCAAAGGCGAGTGGATGATGCGCTTTCCCGCGCATGCCGATCCGTCTCGCATGAAGAAGGACCTTCTGCGCTTGATGAAGGCCAACGAGTCCTGGGACGAGGCGGGCCGTTGAGTCGCGCGATGGACGATCTGATCAACCTCGCGCCCGCCCTCGAAGTGGCGCTGCTCGGCGCGCTGCTGGCCTTGTTGCCGGTCGGCGTGGTGGTGTGGCGCTCGCGCAAGGCGGGTGTCACGGGCTGGGCCGCCTGGCAGCGTGTGCTGACGGTGCTGACCTTGTTCCTGACGCTGGACCTGGTGGTGTTCGGCGCCTTCACACGCTTGACCGATTCGGGGCTGGGCTGTCCCGACTGGCCCGGTTGCTATGGGCAGACCAGCCCCTTTGGCGCCCATGCCGAGATCAGCGCCGCCCATGCGGCCTTGCCCAGCGGCCCGGTCTCGCACAGCAAGGCTTGGATTGAAATGGTGCACCGTTACCTGGCCACGGCCGTGGGCGCCTTGATCACCGGCCTGATGGTGATGGCCTGGCGCCATCGTGACCGGCCGGGTGCCTTGTCACCCTGGTGGGCCACAGGCACCTTCGTGTGGGTCTGCGCGCAAGGCGCGTTCGGCGCCTTGACGGTCACCATGAAGCTGCAGCCCATCATCGTGACGCTGCACCTTGCAGGCGCCTTGCTCGGCGTGGGCCTGCTGACCGCCCAGGCGCGGGTGCTGGATGGCGCCCGGGTGCACGCGGCGACGGTGCGCAAGTGGGCTGGCGACGGCCTGCGCCCGGCGGGTTGGCTCGTGCTGGCGCTGGTGGCGGTGCAGATCATGCTGGGCGGCTGGGTCAGCGCCAACTACGCGGTGCTGGCTTGCAGCGAGATTCCCTTGTGCCAGGGCCAATGGTGGCCCGAGATGGACTTCGAAACCGGCTTTCGCTTGCTGCGGCCCCTGGGTGAGGACGGGCAGGGGGCCTACATCACGCTGGCTGGTCTCACGGCCATCCACATGGTGCACCGCCTGTTCGCCATTGCCGTGCTGCTGGCCTTGCTGGGTTATGGCGCGGCCTTGCGGCGCTGGGCCGCGCGGGAGGGTGCGCCTGCGCAGGCGTGGCGGCGTGAAGGTGCGCTGTTGTGGCTGCTGGCGGCCTGGCAGTTGGCCTCGGGCCTGAGCAATGTGGTGCTGGGCTGGCCATTGGCGGCGGCCCTTGCGCACACGCTGGGCGCGGCCTTGCTGGTCTGGCGCCTGGTGCACCTGCTGGTGTGTCCCCGTCCCGTTGCGGCGCATGCCGCGCATGCAGATCAGTCTGCCACCTCGGCTGTCCCTCCAGACACAGGAATCCTTCATGTCTGATTCATTCGCTTCCCCTGCACCGGACTCGGACGGCGTGCCCCTGGGCGTGCCGGCGGCACCGGCCGCATCCCCTCATCGCATGCCGTCCAAAGTGCGGCAGTACTACGTGCTGACCAAGCCGCGCGTTGTGCAGCTCATCGTGTTTTGCGCGGTCATCGGCATGCTGCTGGCGGTGCCCGGCATGCCCTCGCTGGCCGAGGCGTGGACCGCATTGGCGGCCTGCATCGGCATCTGGCTGGTGGCGGGCGCGGCCGCGGCCTTCAATTGCCTGATCGAGCAGCACATCGACGCACGCATGAAGCGCACGGCCTGGCGGCCCACCGCCAGGGGTGAGTTGTCGCGCACGCAGGCGCTGGTTTTCAGCGCCGTGCTCTGCAGCATCGGCTCGCTCATCCTGGTCGTGTGGGTGAACTGGCTGACGATGTGGCTGACGCTGGGCACCTTCGTGGCCTATGCGGTGGTCTATACCGTGATCCTCAAGCCCTTGACGCCGCAGAACATCGTGATTGGCGGGGCATCGGGTGCCATGCCGCCCGTGCTGGGCTGGGCGGCCATGCGTGGCGCGGTCGAGCCTGAAGCCCTGATGCTGTGCCTGATCATCTTCCTGTGGACGCCGCCGCACTTCTGGGCGCTGGCCCTGTACCGCGTGGAAGACTATGCCCGCGCCGGTCTGCCCATGCTGCCGGTGACCCATGGCAATGCCTTCACGCGCCTGCATGTGCTGCTCTATACCATCGTCTTGCTGGCCGGCAGCCTGCTGCCCTTCATTTACGGCATGAGCGGCTGGATCTACCTGTGGTCTGCGCTGGCGCTGGGCCTGGTTTTCGTCGGCTATGCCTTCCAGCTTTGGCGGCGTTACAGCGATGAGCTGGCCCGCAAGACCTTCCGGTTCTCGATCATCCACTTGATGCTGATGTTCGCGGCCTTGCTGGTCGACCACTATTGGATGATCTGATCGAACCCATGATGAACAAGCCTGATCCCAAGCCGCGCCAGCGGCCGCGCCTGGCCACTGCGGTCGCCTTGTCTGCTGTCTTGTCAGCCGCCTTGTGCCTGAGCGGCTGCGAGCGTCAGGGCGGCGGGGCCTCGGCGCCCGCCGTCAGCTTCCACGGCGTCGACATGACGGGTGCCGACTATGCGCGCACTTTGTCGCTGCCCGATGTGGACGGCAAGCCGCGCACGCTGGCCGATTTCAAGGGCAAGGTGGTGTTCGTGTTCTTCGGCTTCACGCAGTGCCCGGACATCTGCCCCACGACGATGGCCGAGTTGGCCGAAGTGCGGCGCCGCCTGGGCCCGGATGGCGATCGGGTGCAGGGCGTGTTTGTGACGGTCGATCCCGAGCGCGACACGCCCGAGGTGCTCAAGGCTTATCTTGAAGGCATGGACCCTGGCTTCGTCGGCCTGCGCGGCACCTTGGCGCAGACCGAGGCGGTGGCGCGCGATTTCAAGGTCTTCTTCCAGAAGGTGCCGAGCAAGGCGGGTGGCGGCTACACCATGGACCACACGGCCGGCGCCTACATCTTCGATCCGGCGGGGCATCTGCGCCTCTTTGTGCGTTATGGCACCCCGATCGATGACCTGACGGCGGACATCAAGACACTGCTGTCGCCCGCCGCGGCGGTGACGCCGGCCCCCGCGGACAAGGGCTGATCGCGGGGCTGCGGCTGGCGGCTTGTTGGCAAGGCCCGGCCCTCACGAGCGAGGCCTTGCTCCTGGTGCCGATCAAGCGGCCATCAGTGTCAGGCTCTGGCGGCCGCTCCAGCTTTCGTCGGGGCCCAGCGTGATGGGCGCCAGGATGCGCGCGGCCTCGATGCACAGCATGTGATGCCAGCCATCGGCAGGCATGTCCTTCAGCGCGGCGCATTTGTCGGGGCCGGGGTTCCAGATCACGGCTTCGGGCATGTCGTGGGAGGCGATGTCCAGGCGCCGTGGGCCGTCGCGCAGCAGCAGGCCGTGCACACCGGTGTAGATGCGGTCGACCTCGCCATGGAAGCGCTTTTCGGGGTGGTCCTCGGTGGCTTCTCCGCCGGCCACGCTGTCGATGTAGCGTTTGCCTTCCAGGCCCTGCAGGCGCACCAGGCTCAGGTCCGAAACGCCGAGGTAGGTGTGCAACGCGGCCGAGAAGGGCCAGGGTGTCTCGCCTGGGTTGTGCACGTAAACCTCCATGTCCAGGCGCGGTCCGCTGATGGCGATGGTCAGCTCCAGCGTGAAGGCATGCGGCCAGATGGCGCGCGTCTCGGCGCTGTCATCGAGGGCCAGGGTGATCTGCGCATGCTCCTTGCCGACGCTGCTGCTCTCGACGGCCCACTCGCGCGTGCGCGCCAGGCCGTGGCGGGGCAGGCTGGTGTCGGGCCCGCGCTGCTCGAATTGGGGAAAGATCACCGGCACGCCGCCACGCACCGCCTGGCCGGGGCCGGCCACGGCCTTGGGGGAGAGGTACAGCTGTTCCTCGGCGCCCGCGGGGATCCAGGACACCAGGTGGCCGCCATGCAGCAGCACGGTCGCTTGCGCGCCATCGGGGGATTGCAGGCGCACGGCCGGCTGGCCCAGCACCTCGGTCATCGGGAAAATCAGTTCTTCGCTCATGTCGGGAGTATCCACCCGCGCCCGGTTCGGCGGGTGCCGGGCTGCCTCAGGCGTGACGCGTCACGATGGAGGCCGTCGCGATCAGCTCTTCCAGCAGGGCCATCGTCACATCGCCCGAGCCGGCATAGGGGTCCAGCACCGGGCGTTCGGAGTACTTGAGCAAGGTCGAAGGGTTGACGCGGCACAGATTGACCTGGCCCATGGTCCAGGCGGCGAAGCGGCGCTCGGTGATCTCTTCGTACTTCAACAGCACGATGTCGCGGTGGCGCGGGTCGCGGCAGATGGAGTTGTAGAGCTGGTTGACCACCTCGCGGCCCCCTTCGAGCACCTGCACGAAGATGTCGCCGCTGTGGCAGAGCAGCCCGGTCACGCCCATGGCCAGGTTCTCCTTGCGGGCGGTCGCCAGGATGCTGTCGAGGGTTTCGGGCGTGAGCTTGTCTACCGCACGGCTTGCATACAGCAGTCTGACCAGCATGGATCAGCCTTTCTTGTGGTTGACCAGAGCCAGGAATTCTCGGCGCAGCTGAGCGTCCTTGAGGAAAGACCCTCTCATCACGCTGTTGATCATCTTCGAGTCCATGTCCTTGACGCCACGCCACTGCATGCAGAAGTGGTCGGCCTCCATGACGACGGCCAGGCCATCGGGGTTCATGTGCGATTGCAGCACGTCGGCGACCTGGGTGACGGCCTCTTCCTGGATCTGAGGGCGGCTCATGATCCAGTCGACCAGGCGGGCGTACTTCGACAGACCGATCAGGTTGGAGTGCTCGTTGGGCATCACACCGATCCACACGCGGCCGATGATGGGGCACAGGTGGTGGGAGCAGGCGCTGCGCACGGTGACCGGGCCAACGATCATCAGC
>CAYPUS010000125.1:0-1610 GCA_964413815.1 uncultured Aquabacterium sp.
TTGAAGCCGTTGTAGTCCTTGGGGTTGTGGCTGCCCGTCACCTGGATGCCGCTGTGGCAACCCTGATCGCCACGGGTGGCGGCCACGTAGTACAGCATCGGCGTGGTCACGGCGCCCAGGTCGATCACGTTGATGCCGGTGGCGCGCAGGCCCTTGATCAAGGCGCCGCTCAACGAGGGCCCGGACAGGCGCCCATCGCGGCCGACCGCCACGGTCTTTTCACCCAGCTTGAGTGCCTCGGTGCCGAATGCGCGGCCCAGGTGCTCGGCCACGGCTTCGTTCAAGGTCTGACCGACGACGCCACGGATGTCGTAAGCCTTGAAGATGGAGGCGGCAACTTGCATGGGGATCCTTTGATTTGGTGTGTGTTGGCGAGATGCGAGATTCTAAGGACATCGCTGCGACCGTCCTGCAACAGCATGTCCGGCAAACCGGGGTGATACGGCCGCCGGATGCGGGCAGGATCTGACAGATGAAGGGGCAAGCGCCCAGGGCGGCGCACTGTGCGGGCGTTGCCGCTAGGATGGCCCGAGGCGGGTGGCAAGCCAGTCCGGATTTCCTGACCTGGACGGGTTTGCCGCCCTGCCCCCTGACCTGAACGCCCGCTTCGAAGTTTGAAGGAGACACGCATGAGCACCACCGAGACGCCCCGCAAGATCCGCTGGTATTGGGAGGACTTCGAAGAGGGCATGAGCATGGCGTTCGGCCCCAAGAAGGTCGAGCGCGAGGAGGTGATCCGCTTTGCGCGCGAGTTCGATCCGCAGCCCTTCCACCTCAGTGAAGAGGCCGGCAAGGCTTCGCTCTTCGGCGGCCTGGCGGCCAGCGGCTGGCACACGGCCGCCATGGTGATGCGGCTGATGTGCGATGGCTTCATCCTGGAATCGAGCAGCCTGGGCTCGCCAGGGCTGGAGAACCTCAAATGGCTCAAGCCCGTGATGGTGGGCGACGAGATCCGGGCGCGCCTGCGCGTGCTCGGCAAACGGCCGATGAAGAGCAAGCCGCACGTGGGGCTGGTGCACAACCTGTGGGAGGCCGTCAACCAGCGCGACGAGGTGGTGATGACCATCGAGAGCTGGGCCATGTTCGGCCGACGGGAGCCGGGCGCGCCGCCCGCTGCCTGATCCTGCCTTGATCGCAAGTCCGCCGCAGGCATGCTTCAGGCCTCGTCCCGACCGGCTTTCGGCTGCAGGCCGATGCGCTTGATGGCCTGGGTCAGGGTCTGCTTGCAGGCCGCATAGTCGGCCCAGGGGTCGGCCTTCTGGAAGGACAGGTGGTCGCGCGCATGGGCGATGGTCCATTGGTCGCTGGCCTTGAGTTCGTCCAGTTCATCCCAGGCCAGCGGCATCGACACCCCCAGGCCCGGCCGCGCCCGCGCCGAGAAGGCCGCCACCGTGGTCTGGCCTTCGCCGTTGCGCAGGTAGTCGGCAAAGATGCGGCCCACGCGGTTCTTGGGGCCGCTCTTGGCCACAAAGCGCTGCGGGATCGTGCGCGCCAGATGCTGCACCACGGCCTGTGAGAAGTCCTTGACCGGCCCCCAGCCCAGCCGCGCGGCGATGGGCACCACCACATGCAGGCCCTTGCCGCCGCTGGTCTTGAGCCAGCTGCGCAGG
>CAYPUS010000125.1:1620-8805 GCA_964413815.1 uncultured Aquabacterium sp.
TTCCAGGTGTGGAACTCGATGACGTTCATCTGGGCTGCGCTCAGCAGGGCCTGCACACTCGGGATCTCGGTGAGGCCCTCATGGTCTGGCCACAAGGCGGGGTCGAGTTCGCGCACGCCGGGGATCTGCTGCGGGTCGACATGTTTTTGAAAAAAGGTCTGGCCGCCAATGCCCGATGGGGCGCGCACCAGCGAGACGGGCCGGGCCTTGAGGTGGGGCAGGATGTACTCGGCCACGCTCTCGTAATAGCGCACCAGATCGAGCTTGGTCAGGCCGGAGGCCGGGTCGATGACGCGGTCGCCATGGGTGACGCGCAGCTTGCTGGGGGTGGTCTTGGCACTCGCACTGGCGCTGGCGGGCGCCTGCTTGCCTGATGGTTTGGCGGAAGGCTCGGTGGACGATTTGGCCGAAGCCTTGGCTGACTTCGGCGTGTGGGCGGCGCGGGTGTTGGCAGTCTCCATCGGGGTTTCTCGGGTGATGTGGCTGGCAGGTTTGTCCTCGCGCAGGCCCTGGAAAGAGGCGTGGCGGACGTGCCCATCGGGCGTCCATTCGGCAAAGCTCACTTCGGCCACCAGCTCGGGCCGCAGCCAATGCGGGATGCCTTCGGCGCGGATGGACCAGCGCCCCCGTTTGGGCTTGCTGATGCCATCTGGCGGCTCGTCGGTCTCCAGCGCCTGCATGCGCTGGTAGAGGCTGGCACGGGTGTGGCTGTCCCAGCCCGTGCCGACATTGCCTGCGTAGCGCAGGCTGCCCTGCTCGTCGTGGTAGCCCAGCAGCAGGCTGCCGAAGTCCGACTTGTGCCCCGTGCTGCGTTCCGTGTAGCCGAGGATGACGAACTCCTGGCGCTGGGCGCATTTGATCTTGAGCCAGTCCTCGCTGCGCCGGTTCACATAGGGTGCATCGGCGCGCTTGACCATCAAGCCTTCCAGGCCCGAGCCACAGGCGCTGCGCCACAAGACCGTGGTATCGCCGGGCAGCGCCTCGCTGAAGCGGATGTGCGTCGGCGTGTGCTGCTTGAAGAGCTCGGCCAGCAGGGCGCGGCGCGCGGTCAGGGGGGCTCGGCGCAGGTCCCGCCCGTTCAGGTAAGGCACATCGAACACATACCAGATCAGCTGTCCGGTGCGCGAGGCATCGAAGGCGTTCTGCAAGGCATTGAAGCTGGGCAGGCCCTTGTCACCCAGGGCGACCACCTCGCCATCCAGCCAGCCCGATTGGATGCCCAGTTGCGCGATGTCGCGCGCGATGTCCGGCATCTTGTCGGTCCAGTCATGGCCGTTGCGCGTGAACAGCCGGGCCTTGCCGCGCTCGATGCGGGCAAGCAGGCGGTAGCCGTCGAACTTGAATTCGCAGACCCATTCGCCCACGACGGGCAACTGCTTGGCCAGCGTGGCCAGTTGAGGCGACAAGGTGTCGGGCAAGGCGGCCTTGGGCGCCTGTTTGGTGTCGATGGCCAGGGGCGCTCTTGGCGAGATCGTCGGCGAGGCCATGGGAGAAGCCACTGAAGCAGGCGCCGCCTGCGTGCCGCGCGCCTCCAGCAGGCCCAGCGGATGCTGGATCACGCTGTCGGGCAGCGCCTGGGTGACGTCATACTCGCCGTGGTCGCGCGCCCATTCGTCGCGTTTCTTGAACAGCAGCCAGTTGTCGCGCTTGTCGCCAGGGCGCGAGGTGCGCACCAACTCCCACAGGCCGGCCAGCTTCTCGCCATGCAGACGGAAGACCAGCTTGCCGGCGTCCAGGCCATCCTGGACCTTGCCCACCGGCTCCCAGGTGCCGTGGTCCCACACGATGACCTCGCCCGCGCCGTACTGCCTGGGCGGGATGGTGCCTTCGAAGCCGCCATAGCTGACCGGGTGGTCCTCGACATGGACGGCCATGCGCTTGTCGCGCGGGTCGAAGCTGGGGCCCTTGGGCACGGCCCAGCTCAGCAGCACGCCGGCGTGTTCGAGCCGGAAGTCGTAATGCAGGTGCGATGCCCAGTGCTTCTGGATGACGAAGCGCAGCGTCTTGCCCCCGCGCGCGCGCTTGGCGCCGGGCTCCGGCGTGAGGCTGAAGTTGCGCTTGGCCGCGTAGCGCTGCAGGGCTTCGGGTTGGCGTGCCGTGGGCATGGGGACTCGACTGCCTTGTGCCGTCATGCGCGCTTGCGGGCCGTGCCGGTGCTGCGCTTGGCTGGGGATTTCGGTTCGGCCTCGGCCTTGCTGGCTCCCTTGGCCTTCACGCTGGCCTTGGCCGTCGTCGTCTTGGCGCTGGCCCTGGCTGCGGTCCGGGTGGCCGTTTTGGCGCGGCCACCGGCGGCCGCGGGAGGTGCTTCATCCCCGTTGTCGGCGTCGTCCTCCTCCTCATCGTCCGCACCGTTGCTGGCCCGCCGGCCCGTCTTGTCGCTGGCCTTGTCGCCCGCCTTGCCACGTTGCTTGAGGCTATTGCGCAGCAGCGCGGCCAGATCGATGACATTGCCGCCATGCCCGCCGCCACCGCCTTCCACCGGCTCCAGCGGCTCGATGTGAGCGGTCTCGCCGGCCTCGACCTTCATCTCGATGAGCTTGCGCACGGCATCCGAGAAGGTGTCCCGATAGGCATCGGGCTGCCAGGCCGTCGTCATCTCGTCGATGAGCTGCGCAGCCATCTTCAGCTCGCTTTCCTTGACCTTGCCATCGGCCTTGTCGGGGATGTGCAGGCCATCGGTCGTGCGGATCTCGTCGGCCCAGCGCAGCAGGTCCAGCATCAGCGCCGAGCCCGCGGGGATCAATGCCGCCAGATGCTCGCGGGTGTGCATCACCAGGCGTGCGATGCCGATCACGCCGGCGCGGGCCATGGCGTCGCGCAGCAGCATGTAGACCTTGTCGCCCTTGTTGGTCGACTCCAGGTAATAGGGCTTTTCCAGGTAGACGAAGGAGACCTCCTGCGCCTTGACGAAGGCTTCGATCTCGATGGTCTGCACCGTGCGGGGATAGGCCTCGGCGACCTCCTTGTCGCTCAGCACGACGTAGTCGCCGTCCGGTTGTTTGACGCCGCGCACGATGTCTTCCTTGGTGATCTCCTTGCCGGTGCGTTTGTTCACGCGCTTGTAGCCGACCGGGTCCATGGTGCGGCGGTCCAGCCAGTCAAAGTCGATCCGCTCCGATTGGGAGGCCGGGTACAGCGCGACGGGGACATGGACCAGACCGAAGCTGATCGCCCCTTTCCAGATTGAACGCGGCATGGTGCGGGGCTCACCACGCGAGAGGGCCAACGGGACCCAAGCGCGCAGGCAAGGAAGGCAATGGGGAGCCATGGGCAGCAATCGGCGTGCCTCGCGCGACCGCGGGGGATGAAGGGCCGAGCCAAGGCGGGATGTGTCCTAAGTTCACACGCCGATATGAGGGTGGTGGGGTCGAGGCAACCCTCACTTGCAAAAGTGACAAGCCGGTTTACAAAAGATGTCATGAAAAACCGGCGTGCCGCGGCGCGCATGGCAGACTCGGCTCCCCCCACCCATTGATTTTCTGGAATGACCCGCCGCTGGGAACTGGACGCTTTCCGTGGGCTGATGCTCGTCCTGATGACGCTCACCCACCTGCCGACCCGGCTGGCCCACCACATGGGCCAGCCTGTCGGTTATGTGTCCGCCGCCGAAGGCTTCGTGCTGCTGTCGGCCTGCATGGCCGGCATGGTCTACACCCGCCAGGGGCGACGCCAGGGCATCGCCGCCATGCGTCAGGCCTTCTGGCGCCGTGTGCTGGTGATCTATGGCTGCCAACTGCTGGCGCTGCTCTTTTTGTTCACGGTGATCGCCCTGCTGGGGCTGCGCACCTCGCAACCGGCCGTGACCAATCTGATGGCGTTCTACCTGCACAACCCGCTGACAGGGCTGCTGGCCGGCATCGCCCTGGTCTATCAGCCGCCCTTGCTGGACATCCTGCCGCTGTACATCCTCTTCATGCTGGGCAGCCCCTGGGTGCTGGCCCATGGCATGCGTCATGGCTGGCGGGGCATCATGGGCCTGAGCCTGGGCCTGTGGCTGCTTGCGCAATTCGGCGCCACGCCCGCGCTGTACGGCTACATCGTGCAGCACACCGGTCTGCCCGTGCCCTTCCATGAAACCGGCGCCTTCGACACCATGGCCTGGCAACTGGTCTGGGTGCTGGGCCTGTGGCTGGGCGCCACCACGGCCATCGCGCCCGAGAACCTGCCGCCACAGGCGCGCCTGCCAGGCTGGATGGTGGCCTCCGCCGTGTGCATCGCCGTGGTCGGCCTGGCATGGCGGCATGCCGTCGGCCAGACGCCGGCGCCCGACCATGCCCTCGTCAACCAGCTGTTCGACAAATGGCTGCTGGGGCCGCTGCGGCTGATCAACCTGCTGGCGCTGCTGATCCTGACACTGCGCTTCGGCCCCTCACTGGTGGCGCGGCTGCCTCGCCTGTATCCGCTGGAGGCCATGGGGCGCGCCTCGCTGCCCGTGTTCTGCGCGCACCTGGCGGCGGTGCTGGTGGTCTTGGCCCTGTTCGGTGAAGCCGATCTGCGCCGCCCATGGTGGGAGGACGCCGCCGTCATCGGCATCAGCTTCACCTTGATGCTGATGGTGGCCTATGGCTGGCCGCACTTCCAGCCCCGGACGCGCATCAAGCGCTGGCTGCGGCGGCCTGCCGCGCAAGGGCTCAGCGAGGAAGCGTCAACAGACTGGGTGGCAGGCTCGTCGAAATGACCTGCCGCCACAAGCTGTAGCCCGCCCGGTTGAGGTGCAGGGCATCGGACGTGAACAGGTCCGTTCTCGGTTGTCCGCCCGCATCGAGCATGGGGGTGAACACATCCACGTAATGGATGTGGGGTGTCTGGGCCGCATAGGCCTGGATGAGCGCGTTGGCCTCGCGCACGCGGCCCATCAGCCGGGCCCGCGAGGGGCTGGGCTTGATGGAGATGAACACCACGGGCAGATCAGGCTGGCCCTCGCGCACACCCGCCACGAAAGCTTCGAAACTCTGGCGCACCTGGGCGGGTGTGCGCCCCGCGGCCAGGTCGTTGTCGCCGGCATAGAGCACGACCAGCTGCGGCTGGTATTTCGAGACCAGGCGGCGCGCCAGGCGCGCGCAATCGGCCAGTTGTGAGCCGCCAAAGCCGCGCTTGATCACCCCGGGCCAGCCGGAGAACTGGCGCTCCAGGTCGGCCCACATGCGGATGGAGGAGCTGCCCACAAACACCACGCCGCCGGGCTGCCAGGGTTGGACGGCATCGGCGCGCTCGAAATCTTTCAGGGCCGCGCCCCAGGGATCGCCAGGCGGGATCGGCGGAATCTCCAGGAAGGGGGGAAGGGTCGTGGCTGTGGCGGGCTGCGTCGGCACCGACACCGCATGCGCAAGGGAGCCGGCCAGGTCTGCCCACAGCCCCACTGCCACCAGGGCCAGGGCCGCTGCCGCAGCACGGCCGACCCTGCCTGCGGACAAGCGGTCGGGCGTCAAAGCACGGTTGGAGGACATGGGGAACTGAAGAACAGGTACGCGGCCATTTTGGCGCGCCCGGGCGCGGGTGAAGGCCCCAACACCGTGAACAAATGGCCCCAAACCCCATCTATGCGGGGGCTTCAGGCGCACTGCGCCAGGCCGCGCGCGTCCAGGATGTGGATATGCCGGCGCTGCACCGCGATGAGGCCGCGCGCCTGCAGGTCGTGCAGGATGCGCGAAAAGTGTTCGGGTGTGACCGACAGCAGCGAGGCGATGGTGCCCTTGCTGGTCGGCAGCGACACAGTGGCCGCGCCCGACGTGGGTGCGGGCCCGCCACCATGCGCGGAAGACGCATGCAGCAGGTAGTCGACCACCCGCTTCACGGCCGAATGCAGGGTCACCGCCTCGATGTCCTTGAGCAGGGTGTTGAAGCGCCGCGCCAGGCCGCCGAGCATGCGCATCGCCAGCATGGTGTTGCGGGCGATCTCTCCCAACAGCAGTTCGCGCGGCACGACCAGCACATGGGTGTCTGCAAGGGCCGCCGCATGCAGGCGGTGCGCGCTGTCGCTGAACATCGTCGCCTCGCTCACGCAGCCGCCTGCCGAGATGACTTCGATCACCTTCTCCTGCCCCGAAGCGCCCTTGGCATAGAGTTTGACCAGCCCCGCAACCACCAGGTACAGGCCCTCGCAGGGCTGGCCGGCGCTGAACAGCGGCTCGCCCCGTCCGAGGCTGCGCGAAGCGGTCTGCGCGGCGATGCGTCGCAGGTCGGCCTGAGGCAGGTCCTTGAACAAGGGCTGCTCAGCCAGACAGGACGCCACGTCGGCGCAAGGGGTAGGCATGATCGGGCTCCTTCTTCTTCGACAGGTCGACACAGAACCCAGCCGATTCTGAGACCGCAGCCCGGTCACGGATTTGACCGAACGCAAGGTTTCTTGCGCTCGGCCCGCCCCTGGCGCGGACGGGGGCCGGCATCCGGTGCATGATGGTCACCATGCGCCCTCCCCTGCAAGCCATGGCGCCCAGCGTGGACGACCCGATCGAGCTGCTGCTGGCCTGCCACGACAAGATCCGCCGGTTCGCGTCCTTGACGCGCAAGCTGCGCGACCACCTTGCTGCCCTGCCCGCCGGCCCCTCCGGTGTCGCGGCACCCGATGCGCAGGCCTTAGAGGCTGCCCGCTCCATCCTGCGCTATTTCGAGATCGCGGCCCCGCTGCATCACGCGGACGAAGAGGATGACCTCTACCCCGCCCTGTGCGCCCTGGGCCAGGCCCCGCTGGCGGACGCCATCGGCGCATTGAATGCGGAGCACGATGAGTTGGACGCCCTGTGGGGGCGCCTCCAGCCTTGGCTGAAGGCCATTTCAGAGGGGCAAGCCCAGGCCGCGCCAACCGAGGTCGACGCCTTCGCCGAGCGCTACATCGCGCATGCCCGCAGCGAGGAAGAAGCGGTCTATCCCGCTGCGGCGCAGTTGCCTGCCGAGCAGATCAAACGCATCGCGGACGCGATGGTGCGCCGCCGCAGCCCCGGCTGAAACGGCGGCGCCGATTCACTGCGCCGTCTCGACCGGCGGGCGCTTGTAGCGCTCGACCTTGACCGCATCGATGCGCCAGCCGCTCACGCCCATGGCCGAGTCGCCCCGGAAGGCCTGCAAGGTGCCGTGCACCCAGACCGTGTCCATGGACTGAAAGCCCTTGATGGGCTTGTCACTGTGCACCAGCACGATCTGGTTGGCCGGCGGCGGCGGCGAGTGGATGCAGGCGCCGTAATAAGG
>CAYPUS010000126.1:0-4755 GCA_964413815.1 uncultured Aquabacterium sp.
CGGCGTCACGCCTGTCAACGATGCGCCCAAGGTCACCGACCCGGACAGCGACAATTTCGATCCCGTTGTCGGCCAGTACCTCTTCACCACGCCCGAAGACACGCCGGTCTCCAACCAGGTCAAGGCCAGCGATGTGGATGGCGACACGCTCACTTTCAGCCTCGCGGGCGGGCCTCAGCACGGCACCGTCACCGTCAACCATGACGGCACCTGGACGTACATACCAGCGCCCAACTACAACGGCGCGGACCGCTTCACCGTGCTGGTGGACGATGGCCATGGCGGCACCGCCACCGCCGTCGTCAACATCGGCGTCACGCCCGTCAACGATGCACCCAAGATCGCCGATCCGGACAACGACAGCTTCGATCCGGTGGCCGGCAAGTACTTCGTCACGACCGACGAGGACACGCCGGTGACCGGCCACGTCAAGGCCATCGATGCCGATGGCGACACCCTCAGCTATGCCGCCGGCACCGCGCCCTTGCACGGCAGTGTCATCGTCAATGCCGATGGCAGCTGGGTCTACACCCCCACCCCCGACTACCTCGGCAATGACCGGTTCAGCGTGACGGTCAGCGATGGCCATGGCGGCACGACCAACGCGGTCGTCGAGATCGGCATCCAGCCGGTCGACGATGCCGCGCCCATGGCCGCGGCACGCGCGGCCTTTTTCGCCGGCACGCCCGGCGATGGCGATGTCTTCGCCTGGCACTTGAGCGATCCATCCCCTGCTGGCAACGGCTCGCTGCCCCAGCTCGACACGATCACCGATTTCAGCGGCGCCGCGCCCTCATCCGGCGGCGATGTGCTGGACCTGCGCGACCTGCTGCATGTTGACAGCGGCGCGGGCGCCGGGGCCAACAGCGTCGATCAGCTGCTGCATTTCCTGGATTTCGACACCCAGTCGCAACCGGGCAGCACGGTGATCCACATCAGCGCGAATGGTGGCTTCCAGGCCGACACCGCGCACGGCGACAGCAACAGCCAAGGGGTGGCAGACCAGCAGCACATCGTGCTGGCCAATGTCGACATCCGCGCCTCGCTGGGTCTGGATGCCCAGGCCAACGACCATCAGATCATCGCGGAGTTGATGCAGCGGGGCAAACTGCTGGTGGACCAGACCTGATCGCGGGCGCTGCCGCCCAGTGCGGCGGCCGCCATCGGCATCAGGCCAGCCGCACCGCCGGCCCCGTCACGCCATCGATGCCCACCTGGCGCAAAGCCAGGATGTCGGCCGATTCCGAGACCCCTTCGCCATAGACCTGCAGACCCAGGCCATGCAGCATGCTGACCGTGGCGGCCACAAAGGCCGCGCGAGAGGCATCCTGCGCCACACCCTGCACCACCGAGGCGTCGAGCTTGATGTAATCCAGCCCCGCCTCCATCAGGGACTCGATGCGCGTCAGGCGTTCGCCGGCATGCTCCAGGCCGATGCGCGCACCCAGCGGACGCAGCTGCTTGCACAGCTCGCGCACCAGCTCGAAACGCTCGACCGCGGCGCTTTCGGCCACCTCCAGCCACAGCAGGCGCGCGGCCTGCGGCGCGGCCACCAGATGGGCGCGCAGGCGCGGGATGAAGCTGCTGTCGGCCAGCGAAGCCGGCGACAGGTTCACGCCGCGAGCCTGCTGATCCTGACCGATCTGCTCCAGCGCCAGCACCACGGCCGTTTCATCGATCTGCGAGATCAGGCCCGAGCGCAACGCCATCGGCAGCCATTGCGAGGCCACCTCGAACTCGCCGCCTGGCTCCAGTTGCAGGCGCAGCGGGCATTCATGGTGCACCAGCATGAGCTGCCGGTCGACCACGGGGTAGCGCATCAGGCGCACGCGGCGCTCGGACAAGGCCGAAGCCAGGCGCCGGCGCCACTCTTCCTGGCCCATCACGGGCACGCTCGCATGCGGCTCGTCGGCCACTTCCACGGCGAAGCTGCCGCGCGACTCGGCACGCGCCAGGGCCGAGTCGGCCGCTGCCAGCACCTGCTGCGTCGGCATGCCCCGCGTCCAGTGGACCGCCCCCACCACCACGGCGGCCGACACGGCCTGCTCCGCAAAGGCGCGCTTCATGGCGTCGGCGTAGTGCTCGGCCTGCGGCAGGGGCACATCGGTCGAGGTCAGGCACACGGCGAAGTCGCCGCCATTGAGCCGCCCCTTGGCCGCGCCGGTGATGCCGATGGAGACCTCGGTCAGCGTGCTGGCCAGGCGCTGCAGCAGCGCATCGGTCGTGCGGTGCCCCAGCAGGCGGTTGATGCCGGCCAGATCCACCAGGCGGATCAGATACAGCACGCCAGAGCCCGGTCCTTCGTCGTTGTTGAGCGCGGCGCTGAGCTGGGCCATGAAATGGCGCCGGTGCGACAGGCCGGTCAGCGGGTCGCAGTGCGCCTGCTGGCGCAGCAGCTCGACCTGCCCCGACTGCTCCTCGAACACATTCTTCAGGCGCACCACCACCGCGTTCATCGCCCGGCTCAGGCGCGCCAGCTCGGGCACGCGGGGCTCGGGGACCGTCACGAAGCGACGCTCCATCAGGGCCTGGGCCTGGTCGACCGTCACCTCCAGGGGCTCGCGGATCGCGCGCACACCCAAAGCCGCCACCATGCAGGCAAAGGCGCCCAGGGCGCCCAGCCATCCGGCCGTCTTGATGCTGCCCTGCCAGAGCTGGCCATGCGCGAAGCCGGAATGGCTCACCACCTCGACCGAACCCAGCGCCCGCCAGCCATCGGAGACCTGCGCCACGCCAGGCACCGATTCCACGGGAATGGCTTCAACGAACCACTGGGGTGCGGCGTCGCGCAGCACCTTGTTCTCTGCCTCGCGGTTGAACACCACGCGCCCACCGGCGTCCTTAAGCGTGACGCGCTGGTAAAAGCCCGTGTCGAACATGGCGCTCAGGCCCAGCTCCATCGCCGTGAGGTCGCCCTTTTGCTGTGACAGGCTCAGCGCCAGCGACTGCGCGTTGTCGCCATTCTTGATGCGCAGCTGGGTTTCCAGGTAGCCACGCGCCGACATCATCCAGACGGCAAAGCTGCCAAAGAACGCCAAGAGCAGCGTCACCAGCAGCAGCAACCAGATCTGACGGATCAAGGACATACGGTCATCAACCTTTTTGTTGTTGGATGTGGCGTGGCATCACCACCAGCCCTCGGCCTTGGCCTTGGCGAACACGTCCCGCCAGCGCGACAGGCGCACCGCGGGGTCGCCCGCGCTGGAACCGGTGACACCCTGCCACAAACCTTCGGCGTTGAAGCTGAAGACGGGGGTCAGATCGGGCCGGCGCGACGCGGGGCGGATCTCGGTGACGAGATTGTCGAGAATCAGCGGCTCCGCATCGGGTTGGGGATAGTAGGCAAGCACCATGTGAGCTTGGATGCCGGCGCCCATCTGGGCCCGCACATAGACCAAGCGCATCTTCACACTCGGAACACCTGCCGCAAGCAGGGAAAAGTACTTGGCGATCGCGTAATCCTCACAGTCTCCCTCGCCTTTGGCCAGCATTTCCAGGGGAGAGGCCCAGTAGTCGATCACGCCCCAGGCGTCCTTGTCCTCACGGTAGAGCACCTGGCGGTTGAAAAAGTCGTTGAGCCCCTTGAGACGGACTGTTTCGTCGAGCTGCTGCCCCATCTCGGCGATGGTGGTCAGCAGCGCCTGCGCGCGGGGCACGGCTGGGCCGCCGTGTTGCTGGGCGGTCTGCAGAATCTGCGTCGGCTCGAAGGCTGTGACGGCGCCGCAACACCACAACAACACGAAAAACGACACCCGACCAACGCCACCCAGGCGACGAGAAGCGATTTTCAGCCAACACGCCTGCCTGCGCAGCAACTGCCACAAAAGGGGACGGATCAGCGTGAAAGCGGGCAGATGGGGCGAAATCACACCTTGGATTCGGTCCAAACCCTGGAAACTTGATTGTGGAACACCCTTGCATGAGGGTATGAGATGTGGGCAAAGCACCCCGTCGTCTCCCAGGAGTCGGCCTTTATTGATGACAGAATGCGCCGATAAACACGAATTGTGTCCAGTTGCTAAACATCTTCGCCCATCTGAGGCACTGGCACGCCATTGACACTGCATTAACGTCCGAGGTGCCCGGTGAATCACACCACGAAATCCCGTTTGACCATTCTCGCCCTGGCCTGCTTGACGGTGGCCGCCACGGCACAAGCTCAGAATGCGCCAGCTGGCTCGCTGGCCGCCGCGGCCCAGAAGGCCATCAGCCAAAACCCGGAAGTCACCGCCCGCCTGAACGCCCTGCGGGCCGCCGCGAATGAAGTGGACGTCGCCAAGGGCGGCTTCCTGCCCCGCGTCGACCTGAGCGCCAGCGTCGGCCGCGACCGCGACAAGATCACCGGCCGCACGCCGGAAGAATCGCAAAGCCTGAGCCGCAACGGCGTGGCGCTGAGCGCCAGCCAGCTGCTGTGGGATGGCCTGTCCACCAGCGCCGAAGTCGAGCGCCTGGGCCACGCCCGCGTGACCCGCTATTTCGAATTCCTGGCCGCGAGCGAGGACACGGCTCTGGAAGCCGCCCGCGCCTACATCGACGTGCAGCGCTACCGCAAGCTGGTCGCCCTGGCCGAAGACAACTATGTGCAACACAAGTACGCCTTCGACCAGTTGCAATCGAAGTTCAAGGCCGGTGTCGGCCGCGGTGTGGACTCCGAGCAGGCCAATGCCCGTCTGGCGCTGGCCGAATCGAACCTCGCCACCGAGGTGGCCAATCTGCATGACGTCAGCGCACGCTACATGCGCATCGTCGGCGAAG
>CAYPUS010000126.1:4765-8755 GCA_964413815.1 uncultured Aquabacterium sp.
AACTGCCCGCTACCGCCGGCCTGGAGCGCCAGCTGCCCAGCGCCAACGCCGACGCCGTCAACCAGGCCGTGGCCCGCAATGCGAGCGTGAGCGCCGCGGTCGAGAACCTGCGCGCCGTGGAGGCCCAGGCCAAGGGCGTGGAAGGCAATGCCTACCAGCCGACAGTGGAAGCACGCCTGCGCCACGGCATGGGCAAGAACTTCGACGGCGTGCGCGACCAAAAGCGCGACACCTCGGCCGAACTGGTGCTGAACTGGAACCTCTTCAACGGCGGCTCCGACCGCGCCCGCGTGCGCCAGTTCGCCGACCTGATCAACCAGGCTGCCGACCTGCGCGACAAGGCCTGCCGCGACGTGCGCCAGACGGCCGCCATCGCCCACAACGACATCGCCAAGCTCAAGGCCCAACTGGCCGCGCTGGACCGCAACGTCCTGGCCATCGAAAAGGCCCGTGACGCCTATCGCCAGCAGTTCGACATCGGCCAGCGCAGCCTGCTGGACCTGTTGAACGCCGAAAACGAGCTCTACACGGCCAAGCGCTCCTACGCCAGCGCCGAGCATGACCTGCAGCTGGCTTTCGCCCGCACCCAGGCCGCCCGCGGCACGCTGACCAGCACCCTGGGCATCGCACGCAACGAGCAAGGTCTGGAAGACGCCGGCAAGGACTGGCAGGCCGCCGATGACGCCGCCCAGCGCTGCCCGGTGACCGCCATCCAGGTCAGCACCGCCAGCCGCGCCGAACTCGACGAACGCGCCCGCCAACTGGCCGGCGTCGCCGTGGCCGCCCCGGCCCTGAGCACGCCCAGCGCCCCGGCGCAGGCCACCGCCACCGACGCGCAGGCCGTGGCGCAACGCCTGAACGGCTGGGCCGCCGCCTGGACCGCCAAGGACCTGGACCGCTACTTCTCCTTCTATGCCAAGGACTTCGCCCCGGCCAAGTCGACCACGGCCAAGTGGACGAACGAGCGCCGCCGCCTGCTGAGCAAGCCAGGCCCCATCGACGTGCAGGTCAGCGGCGTCAAGTCCGTGCCCTTCCAGGACACGGTGGTCACCAGCTTCACGCAGACCTACACCTCCAACAACTTCAAGGACAAGACCTTGAAGGTGCTGACCTGGAAGCGCATCGACGGCCAGTGGGTGATCGTCAAGGAAAGCAACCGCTGATCTGGTGATGGGCTGATCGCTGGTCGGCTGAAACCAAAACGGGCGCCCTCTCAAGGCGCCCGTTTTCTTTTACAACTGCCCCGCCACGGCTGACACGGCGGGCGCGAGCTTGCATGCCGCCCGGGGCGCTGTCCCTACGGGGTCGGCCACGGCCCATTCCGCCAGGGGCAGCTTCACCTGCTGATCGAAGGTGCGCTGCAGAATGGGCTTCATCGCCTCGAGAGAGATGCCATGCCCCGGCCATGCCGCGGGCGTGCGCACCTGCCAATGCCCACTCGCATCGCACTCGGCCATTTTGAAGCGGAAGGTGTAGCGCCCGGGGATGCCCATGCGCAGGTCGCTCACCACCAGCGCATCACCCACCACGTCGTAGCGCAACCAGTCATCGGTGAACCAGCGCAGGCGCTCATGCAGCGCCACGCCACGCAGCACCTGCGCGGCTTCCAAATTGAGCGGATAGCGATGCCACTCACGCCGACCAAGGTCCCGGTCGAAGAGGCTGGTGATGGCCTCGTAGTAATGCCCATCGGGTGTCTTGGCGATCACCCGCCAGATGAAGGCGTTGACCGTGACGGGCACCGCGCGCAGCGTCTGGACCTCGATGCCTTCGCCCTTCAATGCATCGCCCACACGTCGGGCCGCCACCTCACGGCCGGCCAGCCCCAGGCCCAGATAGGCCGTGCTGAATGCCAAGGCGAACAGCAGCGCCCCCACGCCGCGCGCATGGCTCGGGGCGACAGTGCCTGCTGGCGCCTGCCCTCGCGAGGACTGAGCGCCCGGCCCCTTCAAGCCCACCACCGCCGCGAACAGCACGGCCAGCAGCAGCGGCACCGTATAGACCGGATCGATGATGAAGATGGCCGCCCAGCTCTCGGGCGTCAAGGTCAGCGGCCAGAACAGCTGCGTACCATACACGGTGAAGGCATCGAGCACCGGGTGGGTGACCAGCACCAACCACAGCGCCACAAAGAGCCGCCGCCCGCTGTAGGGCGCATGCGGCCAGACCTTGCGAATCAGCCAGGCCAGCAAGGCCGCCAAGGCCGTGAGCACGAAGACCGAGTGGGAAAAGCCCCGGTGGTAGGTCATCATCGACACCGGATCGGCGTAGCGAACGAGGACGTCCAGATCCGGCAGCGTGCCCAGAACGGCTCCATAGGCCAGGGCCCTGCGCCCCTGCGTTTTGCCCAAGATGGCGCCCTGCACGGCGGCGCCCAGAACTGCTTGTGTGACGGAATCCATGGGATGGCGGCGGATGGCTCAGGCCGTGAATGCAACGCCCGCCATCGTAATGGCCTGTGCGGCCTCGCGGCGGCGCCCACCCTGCGCCCCACCCTGCGCCCCACCCTGCGCCCCACTCTGCGCACAACCCTGTGCATCACCCGGCGCACTACGCCGAAGGATCTTTCCCCCGCGTGCGCGCGACGCCGGTAAAGATGCCAATGCCCAGCAGGATCGTGGCGCCGATCGCCACATAGAGCTGGGGTACGCCAGCGGTGATGAGGGCCCAGGCCACGCCACCGATGAAGATCAGAAAGCCGATGAGATAGAGCGCGAAGGACATGGAAGGCTCCTTGTGCGGATGGAAGATAGGCGGCCGAGATGCCGCCGCCCTCCTCGGCAAGGGGTGTGCCCGCCTTCACTGAGAGCCCCCATCTCTCCGATCAAACCCAACTGAAAGGCCCGATCAAAAAGCAAAAGCCCCTGATTCCGTTAAGAATCAAGGGCCAAGCATGGTACTGGCGAGGGCGACATACGAACCTCCTAGCTATACCTTGCTTAGCGGGCGATCCCGTGAATTCGTACCCCCATACGAGCCCCCAACCGTTTCGGATGTCATTGGACGCCATGAGACGGTAAGCGCCAACTGTAGGCCGATGGATCAGTTTGAATCCCGCATCACAGTTGACCGTCAGGGCCACGGCTTGACAAGGCACGAATGGTCAAGCTGTGGTTTGTAGTCATGTGAAGCTGGGCACGAACACCAGACAACTCCACCACCTGCCCCGCCTGGTTGAATGCAAAGTTGACCTGACCGCCATTGATCAGCCGAATGCTGTGTGACACAAGGCCCGCCACCTGAACGATGTCATGGGCCAACACTTCGGCCAAAGAGGCGACGCCAACCTCGCGAACGCAATGCAGGTTGATGGTGACGTTATCCGCACCGTCATGATCGACCGTGATCCCACCCATTGCGGTGTCGATGCGCAAGGGGCCCTGGATGAGATGTTGCATGGCAGACTCTGTCGTTTGGCGGTCAGGTGGCTTTCTGCTCGAAATACCAGATCGTTCGACCGTAATCGGACTTCACCTCCGGCATGACCTCGCCCTGCTTGAAATGGCGCGAGCCTTGTGCCGCTGGGGTTGACCATTCGCCTTCGGCTGGGCATGGCTGGCCTGCTTCGCAGCGCAAGCGTGTGGTCGGATCAATAGCAGCAGGTGCCAGGTACTCGGACTCTTCGTCAGGGATGACGCCATCCAGATATCGAGTGTCTTTCCAGATCAAGCGCCATTGCACCGGAATATCTGGGGCTAGCTCACCGTCTCGATACAGCGGCGCCTGCGTGCATGACAACAGGTAGTTCATGCAACCGATGTCACGATGGCGCACAGTGGCCAAGCCGTCGCTCCCCACTTCGTCCATCAAGCTGGGCTTGTTGCCCAGCAGGGTCTTGATCTTGTCCAGCAAGCCTGGATTGGGCACATTCGGCAACGGGCCCCATTCGGGTTCGTAGATGCCGTCAAAAGGCACTTCCTCACCCGTGGCGACGACGATGTTCGTGGGGTGCGGGACTTCGGGGAGTTGAAGGGGAAAGTTGACGGGGCC
>CAYPUS010000127.1:0-8743 GCA_964413815.1 uncultured Aquabacterium sp.
GGCCAGCTTCCAGTGTGACTACATCGGGGTGTCCTTCCCCAAGAATGCCACCGACATGGAGATGGCGCGCCAGCTGGCCAATGTGGCGGGCGAGCCCTGGAAACACCGTCCTGCATTGATCGCCAAGATCGAGCGCACCGAGGCCATTCCGAATCTGGAAAGCATCCTCAAGGCCTCGGACGGGATCATGGTGGCGCGTGGCGACCTGGCCGTGGAGGTGGGCAATGCCGCCGTGCCCGCGCTGCAAAAGCGCATGATCAAGCTCGCGCGCGAGATGGACAAGGTGGTGATCACGGCCACGCAGATGATGGAGTCGATGATCGTCAACCCGGTGCCCACGCGGGCCGAGGTCTCGGACGTGGCCAATGCGGTGCTGGATGGCACCGATGCCGTGATGCTCAGCGCCGAGACGGCCGCGGGCAAGTACCCCATCGAGACGGTCGAGCAGATGGCCAACATCGCGCTGGAGGCCGAGCGCGCCGAGGAGCTGTCGCTGGACGCGGACTTCACGAACAAGACCTTCGGGCGCATCGACCAGTCGATCGCCATGGGCGCGCTGTTCACCGCCTATCACTTGGGCTGCAAGGCCATCATCGCCCTGACCGAGTCGGGCTCCACCGCGCTGTGGATGAGCCGTCACAAGATCCATGTGCCCATCTTCGGTCTGACGGCGCAGCCCATCTCGCAGCGCAGGATGGCGCTGTTCCGCAATGTGCGGCCGCTTTTGATCCGCAGCCATTCGGACCGCGACGAGGCTTTGCGTGAGGCCGAGGCCGTGCTGGTCGACAGCGGCGTGCTGCGCCCGGGCGACACCTATGCGATCACCTGTGGCGAGCCCATGGGCATGCCGGGCGGCACGAACATGCTGAAGGTGTGCGAGGTCGCGGCGCGGAACTGACGGCGGCACAGACACAACGACAAGGGGCGCTGGATGCGCCCCTTTTTTTGGGTGTCTGTGTCTTGGGTGTCTGTGGTTTGGGGGGGGCGGGCCCTCAGGCCTGGACCGGGCTGCCCAGCGCCTGCGTCTGGTTGTTGCGCACCATGGCCTCGAAGGTTTCGGACGGCACGGCTTTGCTGAACAGGAAGCCCTGGAAGACATCGCAGCCCATGTCGTGCAGCAGGTGCAGCTGCTCTTCGGTTTCCACGCCCTCGGCCACCACCTTCATGCCCAGGCTGTGTCCGAGGTTGACCACGGTTTCGACGATGGCGCGGTCGGTGCGGTGGGTGGTCAGGTCGATGATGAAGGTGCGGTCGACTTTGAGCTCGCTGGCCGGGAAGCGCTTGAGGTAGCTCAGCGAGGAGTAGCCGGTGCCGAAGTCGTCGATGGACAGGCCCACGCCCAGGTCGCGGATCTGCTGCATGTGCTGCATGGCCTTGTGGGCGTCGTTGACCAGCAGGCTCTCGGTCAGCTCGACGATCAGCCACTCGGGCGCCAGCCGGGTCTGCTTGAGCAGGCTGCTGAGCAGAGGACACAGCGAGCCATCTTCGAACTGCGGGCGCGAGGCGTTGATCGAGATGTACAGCGGCGGCATGCCGGCGGCCTGCCACTGCGCGGCCTGCCGCACGGCTTCGCGCGTGACCCATTCGCCCAGGGGGCCGATGAGGCCGGATTCTTCGGCCACGCCGATGAAGCGCCCGGGCAGCAGCAGGCCGTGCTCGGGATGCTGCCAGCGCACCAGGGCCTCGGCACCGACGATGCGGCCGGTGCGCAGGCAGACCTTGGGCTGGTAGTACAGGCGCAGCTCGTCGTGCTCCAGGCCGCGGCGCAGTTGGGCCGTGACGGTCAGCCGCTCGAGCGAGCGGGCCGTGAGCTCTTCAGAGAAGAACTCGTAGCGGCTCTTGCCCTGGCTGTTGACGGCCTTGGCGCAGGCCACGTTGGCGCAGTGGAGCAGGGCCTCGGCGTACTGGCCGTCGGTGGGCGCCAGGCTGATGCCGATGCTGGGTGAGAGAAAAATTTCGTGGCCTTCGACTTCGAAGTGGGTCGAGAACGCCTGCAGGACTTCCTTGGCCAGCAAGGCGCCGGCATCGGCATTGGGCAGGTCGGCCAGGCCCAGGGCGAAGTCCTGGTCGCCGACACGGGCCGTGAGCAGCTGCTCGGGCTTGAGGCGCACGATCTCGCGGCCGTTGTCGATGGACTGGATCTGGCTCAGGCGCACGCCGGCCTGGCGCAGCAGGGCATCGGCCGCACGCGAGCCGAGGGTCTCGCGGGTGCCGCGGATCTGACCGCAGCTGATGTGCAGCAGCGCCATGTCGGATTGGCGGCCCAGCAGCGTGGGCAGCAGGTCGTCGACGTGGCGCACGAAGCGCGCGCGGTTGGGCAGGCCGGTGGTGGGATCCTCGTAGGCCAGGCGGTCCTGGTATTGCTTGAAGGCCAGGGTGTTGCGCACCCGCAGCACCAGCTCGCTGGCGTCCACGGGCTTGGCCAGGAATTCGGTGGCACCCATCTCCAGGGCGCGCAGCTTGGTGGCCGGGTCGCTGGCGGCGGTCAGCACGATGATGGGCATGTACTGCAACTCGGCGTCGGCGCGCACCGCCTGCAGGATGTCGAAGCCGGAGACGTTCGGCATCATCAGGTCGAGCAGCAGGATGTCCGGACGGCTGCTGGCGATCAGGCGCAGGGCATCGACCGGGTCGTTGCAGGTCACGAAGCGGCTGTAACCCGCGTCTTCGAGGTGGGACTGGATGACGTCGGTCAACAGGGCCTCGTCATCGACCATCATGACCAGGGCCTCGTTCCACGACCCGTTGCCGGAATTGGGCGCTTGGCTCATTGGACCGGTTCCTCCTGGCTGCTTTGGTTGTTCTGCGTGCCTTCGGGGGCGTCCAGCGTCATGCGCCGGCTCAGGGATTGGATCACCCGGAGATGGCGCTCGGCCGTGGCGTGCTGCTGTTCCTTGCAGGCGTCTTCCAGTTCGCGGGCCGGTGTGAAGAAGTCATCGAAGCCCACGCTGCCGCCGGCGCCCTTGAGCCAGTGCGCCAACTGGGCGAGCGCCTCCCAGTCTTGCTGCGCCAGCGCATCGACCATGGCTTGCTCTTTGGCGGGAAACTGTTCAATGAAGCGGCGCACAACGTTTCGGAGTTTCGGATGCTGGGAAAGGCGGGAGATGACCGGGCTCAGGTCGTCTTCAACCTTGGGTCCTGCATGGTTGTCGGCAGCTGTGGCAGATGTCTTGAGCGCCTCGGCCGGTGAGGTTTCGCGATCCGCAAGCACTTCTTCGCGCACGCCGTCCAGGCGCTGGCCCAGGTCGGCCAGCAGGGCGTCGATGTCGAGCGGCTTGGTGTGGAAGCCCGAAAAGCCCGCGTCGTTGATCTCGGCCTCGAAGCCTTTCATGGCGTTGGCCGTCAGGGCCAGCACCGGCACCTGGATGCCCTGGGCGCGCAGCTTGCGGGTGGCGGTGACGCCGTCCATCACGGGCATCTGCATGTCCATGAGGACGAGGTCGACGTGCTGGGCTGCGAGCTGGTCGAGCGCGACCTGGCCGTTTTCGGCCTCGACGACGCTCAGGCCGGTTTCTTCCAGCACCAGTCGCACCAGTTCGCGGTTTTCGCTGCCATCGTCGACCACCAGGACGGTGCGGGCCGGGAAGCGCCAGTGCGCGGCCGACAGGGTTTGCGTGCGCGTGGTTTCCTGCCACAGCGCGGCCGGGGCGAGCGAGGCGATGCCATCGAGCGGGCCGGGGTCGATGCTGATGTGGAAGGTGCTGCCCTTGCCCAGTTCGCTGCTGACGGTGATGTCGCCACCCATGGCGCGCGCGAAGCGGCGGCTGATGGTCAGGCCCAGACCGGTGCCGCCGAAGCGGCGGGTGGTGGAGGACTCGGCCTGGGTGAAGGGTTCGAACACGGTTTCGAGCTTGTCTTGCGGGATGCCGACGCCGGTGTCCTGCACGTCGATGCGCAGGCGCGGCGTGCCATCGCCGGCCTGGCCGAGGCGGACCTCGACGGTGACCTCGCCTTGCTGGGTGAACTTGATGGCGTTGCCCACGATGTTGGTGACGATCTGGCGCAGGCGCGAGGGGTCGGCCTGGATGGTGGCGGGCAGGGCCTCGGGCAGGCTCATGCGCAGCGCGATGCCTTTTTCTTCGGCCTTGACCTGCAGCACCTTGACCACCTCGTGGACCACGGCATGCGCCCCGAAGCGGACCTGTTCGAGTTCGAGCCGGCCGGATTCGACCTTGGACAGATCGAGGATGTCGTTGATGAGTTCGAGCAGGTGCTTGCCGCTGGAGTGGATGGTGTCCAGGTGGCGGCGTTGTTCATCGAGCGAAGGCGGGGTGCGGCCCTTGCGGCGCAGCAGCTCGGTGAAGCCCAGGATGGCGTTCATCGGGGTGCGGATCTCGTGGCTCATGTTGGCCAGGAAGTCGCTCTTGGCGCGGTTGGCGGCGTCGGCGTCTTCCTTGGCGGCCTGCAGGGCGATTTCCTTTTCTTCCAGCTCGGTGACGTCCTGGAAGCTGATGAGCACGCCTTGTGGCTTGTCGGCGGCCAGGATGGGCGAGCAGTTGACGCGGAAGGTGTAGCGCTGGCCCTTGGCGTTTTCCAGGTACATCAGCACGTTGCGGCGGGTCCCGCGCGATTCGAGGGCCTGCTTCCAGGGCAGGCTGTCCTTGTCGAGTGCCAGGCCCGCGCGGTCGGTCCAAGGCAGGGACGAGGCTTTGCGGCCCAGCAGGCTGTCGGCGGGCACGCCCATGATGGCCGCCAGCGACTGGTTGGCCAGCACGGTCTGGCCCTTGGCGTCCAGCACCATCAGGCCTTCGGTGAGGGTGTCGAGCGCCGAGCGCACCCGCGCGGGAATGGCCTGCGAGGGATCGAGGTGGCGCAGCATGCGGCCCAGGTAGAGGCTGAAGGCGATGAAGCTGGTCAGGCCCAGGAAGGCCAGCAGGCGCATGGCCGGGTCGTCCAGGAAGCCGAAGAGCCAGCCCGGACGGCGCAAGGGCGTGAAGCGCAGTTCGATGTGACCCCAGCGGATGCCGTCGTGCCAAAGGGGCACCTGGATCTGGGCGTCGGTGGAGAGATGGGCCTCGATGGGTTGCCAGGCCTCGTGGGGGCCATGGGTCAGCAGCAGTTCGCCGTCGGCCCGTCGCACGCCGATGGACTGCAGGGTGGGTTGGCGGCTGGCGACGATCTTGAGGGTCTCGCTCAGGCTGCTGGTGTCGTCTTCATTGAGCAGCAGCGAGGCGATGACGGCGGCGTTCTCGGACAGCGTGGCGCGCTGCTCGCGCAGCAGGGCTTCACGGTCGGGGATGAGGCCGAGGTAGGACGCCGCCAGCGCCAGCGTCACCAGCAGCGACGACAGGCCCATGGCCAGGTAAAAGCGGGTGGCCAGGCGCTTCATCTGGGAGCCTTGCGGTGCGCGGCGGCGTTGGGCGGCTCAGGCGGCTGCTGCATGGCGTCGTGCCCGTTGGTCAATAGGCACTGGCGATGGTCACCGACTTGCTCGCCAGCCTGACCTGCTCGATGCGGGCGCGCAGCGCCAGACGCTGCAGGCTGCGCGGTGACAGCGAGGTGCTGATTTGCAGTGTGAGCGGCGCGGTATGCGTATGGGAAGGCTGGCCCTGTGTCAGCGCGGCCTGGGGGCGTGCGGGCGCGGATGGGCGCTGTTTGGGGGCCGGGGGCGTCCATGTGGCCGGTCGCACGGTGGCGGGTGGCGGTGCGGTGGTCGGCGTGGTGGCGGGTGCCGGTGCCTGGGCGTGCGCGGACCAGTCCGCCTTGCAGCGCAGGCCGCCGGGCAGGCGGTTGCCGGGGTTGGGCAGCGTCAGGCGGACCCGGAAGGAGTTGCTGGCGGCGTCGAGCACCTTGTCGACATAGGTCACGGTGGCGCGCACGGGCTCGATGCCGGGCAGCTCGGGCTTGATCACCAGCGAGTGGCCGACGGCGACCTGGCCGTATTGGGAGACGGGCACCATCAGCGAGACACGCAGCGGATCGATGGAAGCCACGCGCACGACGGGCCGGTCTTCGACGCGTTCGCCCAGGTTGTTGTAGCGCTCGACCACGACGCCCTTGATGGGGCTGCGCAGCGTGCGCAGGCCGAGTTGGGCCTGGGCCACGGCCTCCTCGCGCGCATAGATCTTCTGCTGGCCTTGCGCCAGCTTGAGTTTTTGCGCGGCGACCTCGGCTTCGGCCTCGGCCTGCTCCAGCGCCTGGGCCGACACGAAGTTCTGGTCCAGCAACTGCTTGCTGCGGCGCACCTTCTGGCGCGCCAGCTCCCAACTGGCTTCGGCGGCGCGCACTTCGGCATCCACCTGGGCACGCAGCAGCGCGACCCGCACGCTGGCGCGTTCGACATCGGCGCGCAGGCGCGCGATGGGCTGGCCGGCTTCCACGCTGTCGCCCAGGGCCACGGGCAGATCGTCGATGACACCGGTCACGGGCGAGCCGACGTCGGCCACCTGTTCAGGCTCGATCAGGCAGCCGCCGGGCTTGCTGCCGGCCGCCGCCTGCGCATGGGCCAGCGGCCAGGCCACGCAGGCCATCACGCCAAGGGTGAGCCAGGGCTTGGCGCGAGCCAGCGATGGCAGACGCATGGCGGCAAGCTGGAAATAGGGGCGCGCGTGGAAGTGATCCATCTCATGAGCTTAAATTCGCCGAACTTTTCACGGTCTTTCAAAATGCCGGGGCAAAGTCGCGTTTCTGTCGGGGGACGGCTCCAAGCCGTCCGGTGGTGCGGCCGGGCCATCGGCGGCATCGAAGCTGGGGCCATCGTCGTCGCCGGCGTCGTCGAACAGCGCTTCGACCGATTGGTCGTCGCCTGGACCGTCCAGCGGATCATGGTGACGGGCGCGGCCCCGCGTGAGCACGGGCAGCGGGTCGATCATTTGCCAGGCCGGCATGGCCGAGAGCATCGAGCCCACCAGCGCGCCGCCGCGGATCAGCCAGATCACATAGCCGACCGACATGCCGGTGGTCAGCGCGATGGAGGTGGCGATGACGCTCTTTTGCTGGGCTTCCTGCAGTTGAAGGCCGGAGCGCAGGTCGTCGAGGTTGCGGCGCAGTTCTTCCGAGGCGGTCTGCGCAAGCGTGAGGCTGGTGCCCCAGCCGCCGCGCAGATCGGCCAGCAGGGCGCTGCCCGCCTGGGCCGGGGTGATGTTGCGGGGACGCTCGAACATGTCCGCGGGGCCTTGGCGCGCGGTGTCGTTGGCGCGCAGGCTGTCCAGTTCATAGAAGGCCCTGTCAAAGTCGATGCTTGGCGCGGGCGGCACGACCATCGCCGCCATCATGGACCCGGGATCCTGGCCGCCGGTCAGGCCGGCGTCGACGGGTGTGGTGGGGGTGGCGTCCTCGTCGTTGTCCTGGTTGGCAGGGGGCTTGGCCGTGTCCGGGGTCTCGGTGTTGCCGGCGCCTGGCGGGGCGCCGATGATGGGTGCGTAGACCACGGTGACGTCGGCCTGGCTGGGCGCCGAGCTGAGCTGGCCGTCGTGGACCTGCAGCACGTAGGCCGGCGAGCCGAGGGTGGCGTCGCTGACGAAGAGGATGTGGCCGGCCAGGACGTCTTCGTAGCTGAAGCTGGTGACCACCTGCTGGAGGCGGGCGTCGAGAAAGTGCCCACCCTGGACATTGCTGGCGAGCAAGCTCAGCAGGGCCGCGTTGCTGTCCACGTCGGTGACCTGGATGCGCAGCGTCGTGGTCCCGTCTGCGGCGATGAACAGCTGGTTCTGGGCGATCCGGGGCGCGTCGGCCACGGCGGTGACATCGATGGTCGAGCTGATGCCGGGCGTGGTGGTGTCCATGCCGCCATGCGCGGCGCCGCCGCTGTCGCGCAGCTGGACCAGGGTCACGGTGCGCTGGCCGGCCGTGGGCGTGTCGCTCAAGGCGTTCTGGTAGCGCAGGCCGTTGATCAGCGCGGCGGCGTCGCTGGCCGAGAGGCTGCCGTTGAACTCGAGGGTGGCGGTGTCGCCGCTGAGTGTCAGGGTGTAGGTCAGGCCGTGGCCTGCGGTGCTGCCGGTGGCGTTGTGGCCCAGCCCGAGCACCGTGCCATCGATGAGCAGGCGCTCGGCCTGGCCGTCGCGCAGGCCGGAGACGGTCAGGCGCAGGTGCTGGACCTGCTGATCGGCTTCGATGGTGTCGACGACGGCATCGCGGAAGACCGTCACCGGGGCGGTCAAGGTGCCTTCGCCTGGCGCTTCGGTGAAGGCTGGGTGCGTGGGCGTGGCGCTCAGGGTGGGGGCATCGTTGCGGGCCTGCACCGTGACCTTGGCCGTGGCCGACAGGGTCTGGGCCGGGCTGCCGCCACTGTCTTGCAAAGCGGTGATCTGGACCTGGCGTTCACCGGCGCTGGGGTCATCCTTTGCCGTGTTCTGGTAGCTCAGGCTGTCGAGCAGGGACTGGGCCTGCGCGGCGGTCAGCGTGCCGCTGAGCGAGACGGTGGCGCTGTTGCCGCTGACCGTGACGGTGTAGGCCAGGCCGTGCAAGGTGCTGGTGCCGCTGCGCGCGGCGCCGAGGTGGCTGTCGCTGCCGTCGATGAGCAGGACTTCGTGCTGGCCATCGCGCAGGCCGTTGATGAGCAGGGTGAGGCCGGTGATGCCTTGCCCCGCTTCGATGGTGTCGATGCTGGCGTCCTGGAAGAGCAGCACGGGCGCGGCCTGGGTGCCTGTGCCCGCGGCTTCTTCGAAGACCGGGTCGCGTGGCGTGATGGCCAGGGTGGGCGCATCGTTGCGGGCGACCACGGTCACCGTCGAGGCGATGGCCGGCGAGCTGGTGTCGATGCCCGCGCCCGCGGTGCCGCCGCTGTCGCGCACCTGCGCCAGGG
>CAYPUS010000128.1:0-681 GCA_964413815.1 uncultured Aquabacterium sp.
CGCGGTGTCCAGGTTGTGGTTGTAGTAGTCCAGCCCGGCGTTCTTGAGCGCGGTCGCCTGGGGGGCGGTCAGCATGCCCAGGGTGCAGCAGGCCTCCAGGCCTTCGTCCTTGATGACGCCGATCAGCTCGGCCACCTTCTCGATGTCGCGGTCTTTGGGAGCGCGCCAGGCGGCGCCCATGCAGAAACGGCTGGCACCGGCTTCGCGCGCGGCGACCACGGCCTCGCGCACCTGCTGGGGCGACATCAGCTTGCTGGCTTCCACGCCGGTGTCATACGAGGCCGATTGCGGGCAGTAGCCGCAGTCTTCCGGGCAGCCGCCCGTCTTGACCGACAGCAGCGTGGCGTGTTCGATCTCGTTGGGGTCCCAATGCTCGCGGTGCACCTGCTGGGCACGCCACAGCAGGTCGTTGAAAGGCAGGTTGAACAGGGCCAGCACCTCGGCGCGCGGCCAGCGGCCATTTCGGAATTCGGGATCGGTGCAGTCGCCTCCGCAGCCGTGGTAGTTCAGCGTGGCCTTGGCCTTGGGCGGCACGATCTGGATGGGCTGGGCCGGGGCGGCAAGCGCTTCGGGCGAGGCGGTGGTCGAGCAGGAAGACATGGATCGGGTGCCGCGCGCGAACGCGGCCGGAAGTGGGCACAGCCAGCCAGGCCGACTACACTTGCCCCAGCAGACTGTGCC
>CAYPUS010000128.1:691-8733 GCA_964413815.1 uncultured Aquabacterium sp.
CGCGGCCGGAAGTGGGCACAGTCTGCTGGGGCAAGTGTAGTCGGCCTGGCTGGCTGGAGGCGATCTGCGATCAGGGTGTCTGCCCGCCGATCGCAAGAACCATACCGCGGATGCCGTAAGCTTCCTGGATGCGCTTCGAACACCTCATCGAGATCAACTCCCCAGACGCCGTGATGCGCGGCATGATGACGCCCTTCACACGTGCGCAACTGTGGGAAGGGCTGATGGCGCGTCTGCGCACGCCGCAGCGTTTCCCCAACGGGCCCGAGCTGTGCAGTTGCACCCTCGTGCAGCCCGGGGTGTATGCGCGCACATTGCAGTTCGGGCAGCATTCGCTCAAGGACCGCGTCGAGTTGATCGAGGGCGAGCGCATGAGCTTCACGCCCGAGCCCCACGGCGATCTGGCGCCCATCCGCCTGGTCATCACCATCGAAGAGCCCCTGCCCGGCCAGATGGTGCTGCGTTTCGTCTACGAGGCGCTGGCCGAGCAGAGCGCCGAGGAGGCCTACTACAACAGCTTCCGCAACAACGCCTGGCTGCACCAGGACCGCGACATGGTGCGCACCCTGCGCGAGTGGCTGGAGGCCGGTGGGCTGTCGGCCCAGCACCATTGATCAGGCCATGGACGCATGGCGGTGATGATCTTGCAGGGATGGGGGCGCGTCGTGCGCCGGTCGGTGAACCCGTTTGTGACGATGGTGATGGGCCTGGGCCTGGGCCTTTTGCAGGCATCGGATGCGCTGGCGGCCGATGCCAGCTGCCGCTTGCGGCATCCCATCGTGCTGTCGCACCATTGGGGCGTGCGTGCGATCTGCCCCGACCCGGCGTTGACGGGCCCGCGGGCCTGTGCCGAGGTCGAAGACTACGAGCGCCTGTGTGCGGTCAAGGGCGTCGATGCCAAGGGCCGGCGAAGCTGCGGCGAATGGCGCGTGCCCGATGAGGACGCCGACCTGCCGCCGCGCGACACCAACCGCTTCGATCCCTCCCTCAAACGGTCGCTGCGGGGTTACCACCGCTATTTCAGCCGCGCCATCGTCGAGCGCCTGAGCGGGGTCTGCGGCAACCAGGTCTACATCGCCGACAAGCCCATCTACGGCTCGTACGAAGAACGGGCCCGCGCGATGCGCAACACCGTCATGCAGGCCCTGGCCGAGACGGGCGCGGACAAGGTGGTCCTGATCGGCCTGTCGCAAGGTGCGCAGGACGCGCGCTTTCTGGCCGGGGCGATGCCCGTGGACGACCATGATCCCGCCAAGGGCCGCATGGCGGACAAGGTGGCCGCCGTGGTGAGCATCGCCGGAGAGGACCAGGGCGCGGCTTCGGCCGACATCCAGCTCGATGTGATGTTCCTGAGCAATGGCGGGGACTGGACGGATCCTTCTCGCACCGGCGGGCTCTGGCGCGACGAGGCATCCAAAAAGCTGTTCTGGACGCGGGAGGTGGACGGCCGCAAGCGCCATGTGCTGAGCGAAGACTGCCGCGGCGCCGACTGCGACCTGGCCACGCCGCGCCAGCGCTATGCATGGGGCCTGCATTCGCTGGCGATCCTCAGCACGCGCTACATGCGCCCGAGCTTGCTGCAAAAGACCTTCACCCTGGGGTGGGGTGGCATCCGCGCTGCCACCGGCATGAAGCACGACCACTGGGAGGCGGCGCTGCCGCGCGCGGCGGAAGCCAGCCACGGCGTGAAGTACTACAGCTATGCGATGGCCATCCAGCGTTTCCGCGACAGCTGGGACCGGCCCGAGCTGCACTACGCCTTGCTGCTGTCCGGGCGCAACGATGGCTATGTCACCGTGGCTTCACAGATGCTGGACCAGCCTGCGCCGGCGTTCGAGCACATCAAGACCTTGAGCGGTTCGCCCGAGGGCAGCGGCTACCACCACAACTTCGCCACCGGCCGCAACGACCGGCTCTACCAGCCCCTGCCCGCCCACCGCGAGGCGCCGCCCTACGATGGCGACGCGGCCGGTTTCTACCAGCAGATCGCGCGCGACCTCAGGCAGCGGGGGCATTGAGCGGCTGCGTGGCGGCGTCTGCCTGTCCCGGCTCGGCCAGGCTCGCCTTGGGCAGCACGAGCGTGAAGCACGAGCCAAGGCCCGCTTCGCTGCGCACGCCCACGGTGCCCTGCATGCGGCCGACCAGCTGCTTGACGATGTACAGCCCCAGCCCCGTGCCTTCCACATTGGCCGAGGCCATGGCCACGCGGTGGAAAGGCTGGAACAAGGCCTGCGCATCCTCGGGCTTCAGGCCGATGCCGTTGTCGGTGAAATCGATGTGCACGCTGGGGCCTTCCACCCGGGCGCTCACCGCCACCTCGCCGCCGGGGCGGTTGTACTTGCAGCCGTTGCTCAGCAGGTTGACGTAGATCTGCAGCAGGCGGTTGGGGTCGGCCAGAACGATCGGTGCCGGATCGGGCAAGCGGTTGAGGATGCGGATGTCGAAGCGCGCCCGTGCGCCTTCCACCAGTGGCAGCGCCGCATTCAGGATGGCGGCGGTGTCGCAGGGCTGGATATGGATGTCGACCTCGCCGGCTTCGACCTTGCTGAGGTCCAGCACATCTTCGACGAGGTGCAGCAACTGCCCGCCAGCATCCAGGATCCAGTTGACCTGCTTGAGCTGCGAGGGCGACAAAGGGTTGGCCTTGTCGATCGACAGCAGCTGTGCGAAGCCCAGCACCGCATTGAGCGGCGTGCGCAGCTCATGGCTCAGGCGAGACAGGAAGGCCCGCTGGGACGCCGCGACCTTTTCGGCGGTGTCGCGCTCCATGGCCAGGCGGGATTGGGCCAGCTCCTGCGTCACATCGCGGGAGACGCCCATCAAACGCTTTTCACCGCTGTACGGGTCTTCGGCCAGGCGGCCGGTGGACAGGATGTGCCGGACCTCGCCATCGGGCATCACCACCCGCGTGCGGGCCTGGAAGAGCTCGCCCGTGCGCAGCGCATTCTCGATCGCCTCGGCGGACACCTCGGCATCCTCCGGCGCGATGAGCCGGAACATCTCTTCTTGCGTGAGCGTGCGCGGCGCCGCACCCATGCCGCAGATCTCGGCGGTGCGGGCATCCAGGTGGACCTCACCCGTGGCGTAATCCAGCTCGAACAGACCCAGGCCGCTGCCTGCCACGGCCAGCTCCCAGCGCCGGTTGGCTCGCAGCAGGTCGCGTTGCTGGATGGATTGCTGTCGCAGCGGCTTGCGGATCATGGCCACGCTCACCACCAGCAACAGCAGGGCGAAGCTCACGATGGCCAACAGCAGCAGGCGCTCTGTCATGCGGGCGGCGCTGTTCAGGCTGCTGGAAAAGCCCAGTTCCAGGCCGCGCAAGGTCTCGTTGATCTGGTCGATTTCTGCCAGCACGGTCCGCAGGGTTTGCGGGCTGGCTTGGGCATCGCCCAGCAAGTGAAGGCGCTGGGCCTGGGTCTGCAGCAGCGCCAGTTGCGCGTCGGCGCGGCGCCAGATGTCCATCGCATCCTCGAACAGAAAGCTTTCTCCGAACCAGATGAACAAGATGCTCATGTCATCGATGTCGTCTGGGTGGATGCCGCCTCTGAGCAGATTGGCGCGGATCAGGTCGCGCTGGGGATCGGGCCGCTCCAGCTCCTCTCGCGCCGCGCGGTCGGCCATGGGGATGGCCAGCGCTTCTTCGAACTGGCTGTAGTCATCCGGGTCCTGGCTTTGGGCGTAGTCGCGCAAATGCTGAACGGCGTCGGCCCGGGCCTTGGACCAGATGCTTTCCCCGCCGACATAACCCCGCACGGCGCCCAGCGCCCTGACGCTGAACACGGCCAAGGCGCAGATCAGCAGCACCACGACCAGGGTGGGTGCGAGCACATGCAGATAAAGGCGCCACACAGAGGGCGGCCGATGGGCGGTGCTCATGTCCGTCAGAAGGCAGCAATGGACGGCACTGGGAGCGGGGCAGGCATAGATTTGTGGTGGATGGGTGGCACTGCTGAGCGGGTGTGGGTGGCGCGGCGAAGGGAACGCGGCAAAGGGGGCGCCGCGGCGGTCACAGCACCGGCTGCGGCAGCATCAGCATTGTGGCGCGGCCAACGTTTTCGTCCAGTCCCCGCGTCTGAGAAGGGCCACACCGGACGGCCTGGCGCAATTCGTCAAGCCGCGTCGGCAACTCGGACGGCACGTCGCCCAGGGCCCGTACCACGCACAGGGCCGCAGCCCCGCAGCCGGCAAAGCGGCGCAGGTCGGCCGGGCCGAGCAGGCCGCCGATGGCCACCACCGGGGCGGGGCTGTGCGCCGTCCACCAGCGCAGGTTGTTCTCGCCTTGTGGCCGCCAGGGCATGGCCTTGGTCGAGGTGGGCTGGACAGGGCCGCAGGCGATCAGGCTGGGACCGCAGCCGGCGGCGCGTGCCAGCTCCCAGAGGCTGTGGGAACTCAAGCCCAGCAGCAGCTGACCGCGCGCGCCCAGCAGGCGGTCGATGGCAGCCGGCTCGAGCGCGAGCAGGTCTTCCTGACCGAGGTGAACACCCAGGCGGTGGCCCCCGGCACCGGTGCCCGGCGTGGGCAGGGGCGAGGTCGGGGGTGGCAGCCAGCCCAGTGCGTGTTGCCAGTGGTCGTTGATGAACAAGGTGGCGCCATGCCGATGGGCGTGCTGCACGGCCTGTGCGATCTGCGGCTCGATGCCTTCGTTCGATTTGTGCCGCAGCTGCACGCAGCGCATGCCCGCCTGTGCGGCCGCAGCCAGCATCGCGGCGTCCGGCAAGATGCCGTAGAGGCCGTCTTCGGGCGGGGCGAAGGCTTGGAACAAGGCCGGGCCATGATGGGCACCATCACCCCACTCCAGCTGCCAGGGCAAAGCCTGGCGGATGCCCAGCCAGGGCAGCGGGCCCAGGGAGGGCCGCCGCCCCGCCTTCACCGGCCCGGCGCCAGCGCCCGCCGCATGGGCATCGGCCAGGGCCTGGTGCACCACCATCTTGCCCAGCACGACGGCATCGGCGGCCCCGTGCCCCATGGCCATGCCGGCCGCGCAGGCCGACGCGAAGGTGCAGCCGCTGCCATGGTGGTGCGGCGTGTCCACGCGGGGGCCGCACAGCCAGCCTTGTGCCTGAGGGGTATCGAGCCAGTCCAGGACCCAGGCCGGATGGCGGCGATGCTGCGCGTCCCCTCCGGTGACGACCACAGCCTGCGCGCCCAACTGACGCAGTCTGGCGGCCAGCCGGGGCAATTCCTCGTCGGCGCCATCGTGCCGCGCGGGCAGACCCAGCAGCCGCCGGGCCTCGGCGCGGTTGGGGGTGATGAGGCTGGCGCGTGGCAAGAGCTCGCGCCGGACAGCCGCCAACACCTGCTCATCGCTGAAGGCCGCGCCCCCGGCCGTGGCGCCCAGCACGGGATCCACGACCAAGGCGAGACCAGGGTGGCTTTGGCGCAGCATGTCGACCCAGCGGCCCACCATCTCGATCAGGCGGACGTCGCCCAGCAGACCGGTCTTGATGACAGCGGGGGGCATGTCCTGAGCCAGGGCGGCCAGCTGCGCCTCGAGTTGGGCGGGCGGCAGCGGGAACACGACGTCCACGCCCCGCGAATGCTGGGCCGTGACGCTGGCCAGCACGGGGCACAGGTGCAGGCCCATGGCATCGGCCGCGCGCTGGTCGGCGGCCAGGCCGGCCCCGCCGCTGCTGTCATGGCCGGCGATGGACCAGAGGATGGGAGGCGTCGCGTCGCGCGTGGGGGCAGACATGGGCGGCGCTTTCAGTTCATCAAGAAGGGTTGTCCGCCCACGGGGGTGGTGGCCACGGCCACATCGCTGGTGGGCATCAGCCCGGCCAGGTGGCCCAGACGGCCCGCCTGCACCGCGTGCGCGAAGGCGGCGGCCATGCGCACCGGATCCCCCGACTGCGACACGGCCGAGTTCAGCAGCACCGCGTCCATGCCCAGTTCCATCGCGGCGGCGGCATGCGAGGGCGCGCCCAGTCCCGCGTCGACGATCAAGGTGACATCGGGCAGGCGCGCACGCAGGGTGCGCAAGGCCCAGGGGTTGAGCAGGCCCAGGCCCGAGCCGATGGGCGCGGCCCAGGGCATCAGGATGCGGCAGCCGGCGTCGGCCAGGCGCCGGGCGCTGACCAGGTCGTCGGTGCAGTAGGGCAGCACCTCGAAGCCATCGCGGCACAGCTGGCGCGCGGCCTCGACCAACTCGAAGGGATCGGGTTGCAGCGTCTGCTCGTCGCCCACCACCTCCAGCTTGATCCATGTGGTGCCCAGCAGTTCGCGCGCCATGTGGGCCAGCGTGATGGCCTCGCGTGCGCTGCGGCAGCCGGCGGTGTTGGGCAGCAGGTGGGCGCCGCCGTCACGGGCCGCCTCGCGGATGATCTGCACGAAACCGTTGTCGCCGCCGCCGGGAACCGCCAGGGTGCGCTTGAGGCCCAGCGTCAGCACCTGGCTGCCCGAGGCGGCAATGGCCTGGCGCAGCAGATGGGGCGAGGGGTAGCCGGCCGTGCCCAGCAGGAAGCGGCTGTGCAGCACGGTCTGGCCGATGGTCCAGTGATCCCGGGCGCAAGGATGTGAAGGCGTGTGAGAGGCTTGGGTCGACATGGTTCAACCTCCAGTGATGGGTGCAAAGCACAACACGGCATCGCCGTCTGCAAGCCGGTACTCGGCCCGTGCGGCGCGCGGCACGAAGTCGCCATTGACAGCCGTGGCCACGCAGTCGAGGGCCTGGCCTTGTGCCGCCAGCAAGGCGGCCACCGCGTCGGCCAGCGTGCTGCCGGCGGGCAGTCGCAGCGGGCCTTGATCGGTGTGGATGGTGAGGGTCTCAGAGGTGTTCGTCGTCATCGTCGTTCGTCCAGCGTCAATCAATGAAAGACACCGGCCTGCGCCAGCGCGTCGTCGACCAGCGAGGGCGCCAGCAGCCAGCCGTGCCGGTACAGGCCATTGATGCGCACCAGCCCGGCTTCGATGTGCACCTCGGGCCGGTGGTCGGGCAGGGCGGGGCGCAGATTGCTGTCCATGCGCACGATGCGCGCCTCGGCCAGGTCGGGGATGACGCTGTGCGCGGCCGCCATCAGCTCCACCGCGCTGCGCAGCGAGACCGGCGAGCGGTCCTCGCTTTCGATCTCGCTGGCGCCGACCAGCACCACGTCGCCCGGCCGGGGCACGATGTAGACGCGGTGCCGGGGATGCAGCAGCCGAACCGGGCGTCGCAGGCCCAGCCCAGGCGCATGCAGCCAGACCATCTCGCCGCGCACGCCCCGCACCGGCACATCGGGTCTGGCGCCCACGCCACGCAGATCGAAGGCCCAATCGAAGCGATGTGTGTTGCCCGCTTCGCCGCCCAATGTGAGCGTGCCGGGCGCCACGCGTGCGACCGGGCAGGACCAGTGCCAATGCACGCCCGGCGCATCGGCATGCAGGCATTGCAGCATGCGGACCGTGTCGATGTGGCCTTCGCCGGGCAGCAGCCAGGCATGCAGCGGCCCATGGGCACCGTGCAGGCAGGGTTCCAGCTCGGCCAGGCCGGCGGCATCGAGAACCTGGGGTGCGGCCGGTCCCGTGTTCTGTGTGCGGAACAAGGGCGCGCCATCGATGCGCGCCAGCACCCGGCGCGCCGCGCCCAGGTCGGGGCCGTGGGCCACCATCAGGCTGCCCAGGCAGGCAAAGTGGGGCGGCGGTGTGTGCCGCCCGGCCAGCGCCTGGGCGATCTCGGCCCAGCGCGCGATGGCGTGCCAGCCCCGCGCGGCCAGGTCGGCATCGGCGGTCTCGCGTTCGGCCAAGGGGCTGAGCATGCCGGCGGCCGTGAAGCCCGCCGCGCCCTGGCCATCGTGCAAAGGTTGCGGCCCAGGGGCCGGGTCGAACACGCTGACCTGGTGGCCCTGGTGGGCCAAGGTCCAGGCCACCAGGCGGCCCAGCAGACCTGCCCCGGCTATGCCAATGTGCATGACATCCATGGTGCGCATGGCGCCCGCTCAGACCGGCTGGATGGGGACGTAGAGCGCACCCCCGACCTGCTTGAACTCTTCTGACTTGGCGGCCATGCCCTGCGACAAGGCATCGGCTTCGCTCATGCCCTGCCGGGCGGCGAAGTCGCGCACCTC
>CAYPUS010000129.1:0-8728 GCA_964413815.1 uncultured Aquabacterium sp.
CTGACGCGGTCGGCGGACATGCCCACGTTCTCGCAGCCAGCGGCAAACCTGGTTGGCGTTGACCCCGCACTCGCGCGCCAGACGGGACACCGACGCGCCGGGCCGCATGCACAGCTCAACCAATTCCGCCTTCGCCTGCTCGTCGTACACGCTGCGCCCGTCGGCCTTGTGCCCCACCACCAACCTGCGCCTGAGATCCTGCAATTCGTCGTTCATCGCTACGTTCCCACGTTCATCTACGTGGGAACGTAGGCTGTCAGAGCACAGCCTTGGTGGCTAGGGTGGGGTTCAATGACCGCTTACCATGTTGCTGCCCCAGAGGGCAGGACGTCGGCATGTCGTTTCGCCGCGGTTTACGGAGAAGACCGTCTCGACTGTTGCTGCACTGGCATTAGTCGTCGGGGTCATCGGCGGCACGTATGGAATCGGTGGGGGCGCGCTGATGGCGCCCGTTCTCGTGGGATTCCTAGGCCTGCGTATCCCTGCCGTCGCTGGTGCAACACTGCTAGCAACATTCATCACCTCGATAGCGGGCGTCAGCATCTACAGCTTGCTGCCAGGTCCCGACGGTGCACAGTCCTCACCCGATTGGCCCTTGGGGCTGCTATTGGGGCTTGGTGGGCTCGTCGGCACCTACATCGGCGCCTTTGCTCAGAAATATCTGCCAGAGGGAATGCTACGCGTGGGCTTGGCGCTGCTGATCGCGGTCCTTTCGCTCACATATTTCTTGCAGTCGCTGCTCGCGCGATGACCGATGGGTTGCCGAACGCTTGTCAATGGGCCACGGCCAAGCGATGCCATTCACCATGCTTTGTCGATGGCGTTCCCTGCCTTCCTAGCCTGATCTATTGAGCAAAAGGCAGGGGAAATCCATACTGCAATGGCTACCTGTGGACATCGCGTTCACGAAGCCTTCAATGGAGATTTCGGTCTCCCTGAAGTCCAGCCTTGCTGGCGTCGCAGTCGTGACCTGCCTTGTAGAAGCTGAACCTCGGTTCAGCCTGGCCATGTCAATGGCCTTGTGTCTCGTTCAGCGCTCATGCTGAACACTGTGTCAACGGCGCACCTCACCGTGCTGCCACTGAGCCGCTTCACCCGCCAGGGCTGAAGCATCCCAAGTTGGGGAACCATGTTCCCCATCGGGACGATGGCGTTCCCCTTCACACCCAGAAGGAGAACGTCATGAACGCATGCCCTCATGCGACAAGGGAAACGCGCGCCATTTGCGTGCTGTTGGGGGGCTCCGGGCTTGCCCGCGAGCCTGTGATCCGACCTGCAGTGCTACCCGCATTGCTGAAGCCTGCGCTGCCTGTCTTGCGACAGGTCGAACAGGTCATGGCTTACCGTGCTGCCGCCTGAACCACTTGACTGTGGTCCAGCATCAGCACATTGATACCGTGGCGATTGACCTCGCCCGCAGTTCGGGTCGAACACGAGACGAAGCGCTGACCTGCATGGTCTCGCCCACCTTGTGCCCGCCCGCGTTCGCATCCCATTGAAGCCGAGCCCGCTTGTCCGGAGTCCTCGACTTCATGGGATGTGAACCGTCTTTCATGTGCCTCAGCCATTCGGCTGTGCTGCATCTCCACGCAACCCCCTGGGGAGTCCACCGTCTCCCCGCCGGGATAGGTGTGCCCTCCTCCTTTATGGAGTTCACACCATGAATCATGAAGCAACTCGCGTTCGCCCCAAACGCACCTGTGTCGAGATTGAGGAGTCTCGTGCCTGGATGGGCTTTTACCGCCGTGTGGGTCAGGACCCCGTCATGGCCGCCGAAGTCATGGCCCAGTTGGAGGCTGATCCGCTGATGAAGCGCAACCACCTGGCCCTGTACCTGTGCTGCAAGCAATCCTTGCGGACACACAAAGCCACAGCCGCACGCAACAGGCGCATCGGTCAGTTCGTGCGTTGGCTGTTCCATGGCGTTTTTGTTGCGCCCGCTTTGGCACTTCGCCACATGCTGCGCCAAGGCGGCGACATCGCCGTTGAATGCCTGCCACCTACTGCCAACGAACCGGCAGCAACCCAAGTCAAGCGCCTGAAGAAAGCGCCGGAGTTTGCCCAGGCTCAATCGTCTTTTGATGCTCAAGCTCCTGTGCCAAAGGACGCGCCATCCGCCACGTCGGGCGAGCTGTCAAAGCCCAATGCTGTGCCTCAAACAGCCTGATTCCCCGCACGTCAAGACCACCGCGTCTTGACCGTGCCGGGGCCAGCGCCCTGGCCCTGCCCAGATCGACCCACGCGCCTGCCCACCTGCCGGTGGTGCATGCCGCGTCCTCCCCCATTTCGCCCGAATCTGCCCGAGTGGCAGTGCGGCACACCCACGGAAGGAATTTCCCATGACCACTGCAACCGACGCCTTGTGCGCCATCGAGAAGCGTGCCCACCGGGCCATCGTGCAGGAACTGCGCTTGCTGATCAAGGAAGTGCAGGCCCTTCAGCCTGGCCTGGCAGGTGATGACAGCGCACATGCCCATGCACTGCTGCTGAAGCTGGAGCACCTCCGACAAAGCCAAGTGGTGGACAGCGTCTGCGATCAGCCCCCCATCCAGTTGGCCGCGCAAGGCTGATCCCGACCTGATAGCAACACAACACGCCTGCGGGGCCACGGCCCGAGCGGCGGTGCGCCCCAAGGCTTCCACACAAGGAATCCTCATGACCACAGTCACACTCAACTTGGAGCAAAAGCTCTATGTCATCACGGAGCGATCAGGCCACAGTTGCTTTGGCTTTGACAATGCTCGCGATCATGCCAACCAGATCGCACAGCAACTCGACCAAAGCCACCTCGCCTTTGCGTCGGGCGACTACGCCACGCTGGCGGGCTATCAGAAATACCTGACCGCCACAGCCGCATGGGACCACTCCCCACTGAGCCAACGCACCTACTTTGCGCCCGGGACCGATCCCAAAGCGGCCAAGGTGCTGGAGTCCTATCGCCGAACCGGCGAGAAGATCCGCCTGATACTTGGCGACCTCGCCACGGGTGAACCGTGGCTTGATGAGCATGGCGTGGTCGGCCGCATTGGTCGATCTGGCGGCATGCTCAAAATCCCCCTGCTGGTCGAGCCTGGCGAGTCAGGCGGCGGCGCTATCTTGAGCGACTGCATCCTGTGCCTGGTGGACTGGCAGACCGGCAACACGCCGTATCGGCATCCAGCCTATCGCGAGGCCAACTTGAGCCTGTCGCCCAATGAAAGCCCGAACCTGCCATGGGCCGTGAGGCGAGGCAGCGATGCCATCGCTTGTTTCGCGGACATCGGCAAGGCCGCTTCCTACCTGGCCTTCATGCGCGGCGCCACCATCGAGCCACGTGTCTTTGCTTGATGAACCGCCAGGCTGCGTGCGCATTGCTACGCCACTGAGCGGCATTGCTGGTACTCGCGGTCGATCAGCCAATGCAGAAACTGGGTGTCCCTGGAGACGCCCCAGTAGTGCGCCTTGCATTGCGCGATGTAGGCATCCAGGTCAGCCAGCGTGCGGATGCCGACTGGCTCCAGATCGGTGATCAGCTTGAAGCGCTCAGTCTCTCGCCGAGTGAGCCGGATGTGGGGGCCAAAACGGATCATGGTCGTGCTCGTTGCATGGATTCGAGTCGCCATCTTGGCGAAATTTCAGGCCCGTGTCACGGCTTTGGCCACCCACTGAAACAAGATTTCTGTACTGAACTTCAGGTGATATTCAGCTATCACCCAGGCGTGCACTCAACAATGACCCGGTTCCATGGGGCCTTGTCCATGGCATGCAGCGATCAAGGCTTGAACGCTTCTGACCATCACGACACACTGCCCACCGCTACATGCATTCCATCGCGGAATGCGCTCCGACCTTGAGTCGGCGTCGCAGTCGTCACCTGCCTCATTGACCGTGCTGGCCTCGCGTCAGCACATCCCGAGCGGGAACCTCCATCCCCTCGGGACAGGACGTTCCCGCTTTTCCTTTTTTGTGAAGGAGAAATCCGTGAATGTCACCCACTTGTCCAGTGCCGAACTGGTCAGCGAGTTACTCGCCGCACCTGTTCGCCAAGCTCCCCTCCCTTTGCCCCGCGCCTGCGATGCAGCAGCCACATACCAGGCCGTTGAGCACGCTCCCCCTGAGCTGGCCCACAAACTCAGCATCGCACGTGAGCTGCTGCTGCGAGACATGCGCGCCAAAATGCTGGATGGACCGGTCATGGCGTCACCCAAGGTTGTCAAGGACTGGTTGTGCATGTACTGCGCCGGTTTGGAGCACGAGGTGTTCCTGGTGCTGTACCTTGACGCCCAGCATGTTCTGATCGAGGCCGAAGAGATGTTCCGGGGCACATTGACCCAAACGTCTGTTTACCCTCGTGAGGTCGTCAAAAGCGCGCTGGCCCACAACGCGGCATCCGTTTTGTTGGCCCATAACCACCCGAGCGGTCAATTGTCGCCAAGCAGTGCAGACGAACTCTTGACCCAGACGCTGAAATCCTCTTTGATGATGGTGGACGTGCGCGTGCTCGACCATTTCGTCGTAGGAGGCGACCGCGTCCTGTCTTTTGCGGAACAGGGCTTGCTGTGAATAGGGCAGCCACATCCTCCCAACAGCCACCACCTTGTCATGCATGTGATGGACAAGGTGTCTTGTTGGGCTCACTGGGCCGCTTGCGCTGGTTCCGCTGTCGGAATTGTGGGATGGACTTCCAACGCCCGCCCCGCAAGACTGTGCGTGAACCGAGTCCCCGCTCTCGCCAAGAAGGAGTTCGCCTTGGATAAACTCATCGTGACCAGGCTGTTGGAACTGGTTGAGCCTCTCGTCGCCCTGTCGATTAGCCACTTGACGGCGACCACACGCCAGAAGCTTGCCAATGACGACTTGTCGGTCAACGTGTACCCGAACGACTATGGTGGCTTCGTCTACGTGGGCGACCCACCCTACACGGTGCCCGCTGAGAGCGATATGGCCACGATCTTCGAAGCAGCCAGATTGGCTGGCATCGTCTGGCTCAAGTTCGACAGCGATGCAGCCATCGTGGACGGGCTGCCGATTTTCGAAGAGACCGATCCCCTTTGACCCCCACCGGGCGTCGCGCCCTCAGGCCGACGCCCATTTTTTTGCGCCATCTACAGTCACCCCGCGATCGCGCATCGCATCCAGGTCGATCACGGCGTCGGCCATGGCGGTCAACTCCGGCGTTTGCGACACAAAAAACTCCCGCTGGTAGCCGCCCACGCGCAACACCTCGCGCTTCATGGCCATGAACATGCGTTTGCGCTCCGGGTCCAGCGCCCCATCGGCCTCGTCAGAAAACAAGGCGTCGTAGCGCCGACCTGCATGCTGCGCCAGGTACAGCGCCACCGCCCGCGTCAGGCACTCGTTGACCCACACGCGCTCCCCTCCGCTCATCAGGCCCAGGCTTTTGCTGTCCCCCGACTCGCCGTCATGCACGACGATGTCAAAACCCTCGCGTTGCTCGCCCTTGCCTGTCTCCACCAGCGTGAGGATGGACACGGTGAAGCGCGGGCCATAACAAGCCCGCAGCAAGTCATTGGCCAAACCAGACAAAGCCGGGCCTGCATCGTCAATGGCCAGGGCGATCAGACCATCGTTGCTCATGCATCGGGCAAACAGCTTCCAACTTCCCAAGCTGTCCTCCGCTCGGGCCATGCGAGATTGCACCTGCACACGCCGCTCAGCCAGGGCCCGCGCCTGAGCCATCAATTCGATCCTGGACTGGGCATCGCGCTCGGCGGCCAAGTGGGCTTGCTCTGCGGTGGACAAGGCCAGGCGCGCTTGGGCCTCAGCCTGGGCGGCAGCGGCCAGCATCTGATGGTCAAAGGGCGTTGGCAACCCCTGAAGCACCGCATCCAGGCGATTGAGCGCCTCCCGAAAATGCTGCGCCTGTTGCACCAGCGCCTGCGCGATCCGCTGTCGTGTTGCCTCGATCTGTAGGCGCTCGGCCTGCTCTTCGGTCGTCTCGTTGCCTTGGGTCCGGCCAAGCTCTGCCATCAATGAGGACAGTTCAAGCTCAAGGGTCTGCAAAGCGGTGCGGGCTTGGCTGATCTGGCCTGCCCTGGTCGCCAGCAGCGACAAGCGAGACACCCGTGTTCGAGCCATATCGACCAAGCGTTCGACCCGGGCCAGCGCTTGCGGCGCCTGGGCCAGCTCTTCGTACCGATGGCGGATCAGGGAGAGTTCCTGTTCTGCCAGGGACTTGTCCTGCGCCAGGCGACTGATCTGGCCTTGTGCGCTGGGCATCAGGGTCTGGGCTTCATGCGCATCCCCCAGCAGCTTGCATTGCCCTTGCAGATCGGTGCCTGCACAAGGCACCTCACCGACCAGGCCAAAGCGGTGCGCCAACTCCTGGGCCTTCAAAGCCGCCCTGCCTGCCTCCAGTTCGATGCTGGCTAGCTTCTGCACCAGCAGTCGTTCTGTGGCCTGTGCATCCCTCATCGCCTGCACCTGCTATCGGCACACAACGATCTCCTGTTGCCTGGCACTCAGCACCAGTTCAGCCAGAGGCAGGCGATGTGCCGCACGCTGGACCGTGTCAGCTTCTTCCAGCACGTTCAGGCACTGGCGACGTGATTGCATGAGCGCGCTTTGCCGAGACTGCGCTTGCGTGCGCCGACTGTTGATGCGTTGCGCCAAGCGCTCCAGGCCCTGCAAGGCTTCCTGCTCTTGAGCCTTGAGCCCCTCGATGACTTGCGTGCCGGCAGCGATCAGCGCCTTGCGCTCCTCAAGCAACTGAGCTCGACGCGCCTCGGTGCTCTGTGACTGATCCCGTTGGGCCTGCAAGCGGGCATGGCCAATCCGACGCCCATCCAATGCCTGCTGCGCTTGTTGTCGCTCAATCAAGGTCTGCGCAACCCGGTCAGACGCACCTTGCAAGCGATGCAAGCCCGCATCCAGGCGAGCCTGCTCCGCCTCCAGCCCGGCCGACTCCTGCCTGATGGCCGACAGCCCGGCCTTGATCAGTTTGGCGGTGTCATTGGCCTTTTGCCCCAACGCTCGGATTTCTTCCTGGCCGAGCAAGTCGGACAGCAAGCTCTTGATCTCGGCATTGCGGTAGGTGCTGAGTTGGCGCTTGCCCTGCGCTGAGAACGCGGAGGTGAAGAAGGTATCAGCGCTGCCACAAATCGCTTCCACGCAGCGGGTGTAGGTCTCGACCTTGCCGTCGGACACCAGACCATCGTCGAGGCAGACGGGGCGCCATTGGCCCACATCACTGAGCGCATGCAAATAGGCCTCGGTCTTGCGGCGCCCGTTGAGCCGGATCACCACCTGGGATCGATAGCACCGGCCCTCATGTGACCAGGTCAGATCCTTCTCGTTTTCCGGCAGGCAGACATGGTCGTAGTAGGAAAAGCCGCCGGGTCCGCACAAGGCCGCGCGTGACGGCATTGTCAGATAGGGGTGCATGTTGTCCATCAGCGTGGTCTTTCCCCGCCCGTTGGCCCCGGCAATAGCGACGAGTTCAGCGCCATCGGCCAGGCGCTCGAAGTCCAGGGTCAACACGTCTTGCCCCAAGCCATCACGGATGCCACGAAAGCCTTTGAGGGTGAGTTTGAGTGGTTGCATGGTTGGCTCCAGCGGTTTGCTGAAACCAGTTTCCGGCGTGAAAACCCGGTGTCAACCCTGACGCCAGCAGACCGCACGTTGCTCGCCAAGGTTCATCCACGATGGCGCGCCAAAGCCCTGCAAAATGCAACTTCGGATATTCCTCAAGCGATGCACCGGAGGCACATGGCCAAAGCAATCAGTCAATTCTTCGCAGATCTGGGATTTCCCTTGCGAAACGTCCGGTGGTCATGGGGTGCCCGCAATGGCGAGGTGCTGCTGCTGAGAACCTGGGCGGACGAATATTCGGGCAAGGAACGAAAGGTGACCGTTCTGCGGGAAACCTCGGCACACCAGTTGTCGGATTCTTTCGGCTTGGATGAACGCATCGTGCAACTGAAGGGGTTGTGGGAAGGCGGCTTGGCCGGATACACCGTCATCGCCACAGTAAAGGACAAGGATGCTCGTCCCCGCGAAATCAAGGAATACCGCGACGACGCCGTCTTTGCCATCAAGCAACTGGAATTAAAGCCCGATGGGGGCATCGCAGCCGTTCTGATCGAACCAGTGCCCTTGGCCCAGTTGGCGCAGCATGCCTTGACCCATCGCACCATGGCCGGAGAAGGCCCATTTCCGGTTGATGAGGCCATCCGCTCCGGTCTGTCAACGGACAGTTACCAGCAAAAAATCCCGGCGATCCGCGCATGGCTGATCGACATCTGCCAAACACGTGGAACGGTCACCTACTCCGACGTCATGAACCGCTTTGGCTTGACGTTCTATCCCTTGCGCAACGCCATGAGTCGCCTGGGCCACGATTGCCTGGATGCAGGTGAGCCCATCATCACGGCGCTGATCGTGGACAAGGACAGCCGACGCTGCTCAGAGGGCCTGCAAGCCGAGTTTGGCGTTGACGACGACATCATCGAGCGAGAACGCTGCTATGCCCTTTGGGGAGCTGCCTTGACACCAAAGCAGGCGCTGGCAGAAACCTCAAAGGGGGCATCACCGGATGGAGACGATTTTGAGCAACGCGTTCAGCGCTTCGCCCAAGTCGAAGTGCGGCCACAGCAAGCGGCATTCAGAGAAGCCGTCTTCCGCGCATGCGGTGGCCGCTGCGCGATCAGCGGATGCGCGATCCCCGAGGCCCTTGAAGCCGCCCACCTCACTGGCCGCGATTGGCGCCAGGGTCACAACACCGCAAATG
>CAYPUS010000130.1:0-4960 GCA_964413815.1 uncultured Aquabacterium sp.
GCGATGCGCCCAGCTGGCGGGCCAATTCCAGATAGGTGACGTGGCCGCGGTGCAGGATGTCGAAGACACCGTTGGTGAACACCCAGGGCCTGGGCAACCCGGCGAGCATGGGGGGCAGATCGGCATGAGCCAGCATGGCCGCTCCTCGAGTTCGCCGTCAGGCCAGGCCCAGCTGTCTTTCGATCAGCGTGCACCAGGTGTGGCCGACGAAGATGTGCGCTTCCTGGATGCGGGCGGTGATGGTGCTGGGGACCGCGACGACATGGTCGCAGCAGCGGGCGAGTTCGCCTTGTTGACCCGTCAGGCCGATGGTGCGCAGGCCGCCTTGGGAGGCGGCGCGGATGGCCCGCAGCACATTGGCCGAGTTGCCCGACGTGGAAATGCCCACCAGGCAGTCGCCTGGCCGGCCCAGGGCGGCGACCTGCCTTTCGAAGACCCGCTCGAAGCCGAAGTCGTTGCCGATGCAGCTCATGGCCGTGGCGTCGGCGCTCAGGGCGATGGCGGCCAGGGCCTGCCGGTCACCGCGAAAGCGGCCAGTCAGCTCGGCGGCCAGGTGCTGGCTGTCAGAGGCAGAGCCACCATTGCCGCAAAACAGGATCTTGCCGCCGCGCTCCAGGCAGCGGGCCAGGACCTGGGCCGTGCGTTCGACCTCTTCGCGCAGGTGGTGCATGAGCTCGAAGAGGCGCTGGTGCTCCTCCAGGCCGGTTTCATAAAGGGAAGGCAGCTTTTGGCCGGATTCCTCCTCCGGTACAAAAAGGAGCGAGGGGGGCATGCGCGGTGCGCGGCGAGTGGTCAGGGTGGGCATGGCTGGCTCCGGAACGGAAAGGGGGCAGATGCAAAGGCGCGTTGTCTCAGGTGCTTGCTGGCGCATTGGCGAACGCGGTGCCCGCTTCCAGCGAGCGGGCGTGCTCGCGCTTGCACAGGGCGCGCAGATTGGCGGCGATGGCCGTGGCGAAGGCCTCGTCGAACCAGGGGAAGGCGCCGCTGACGCCCACCACGATGCCGTCCAGGTTGATTCCGCCCCACAGCAGGGTCTCACCCTGCCGCAGCAGGTGGGGCCGCGTGGCCTGCAGTACGGCGCCGTCCATGCCATGCCGCCAGCACAGGCCCGCCTTGGCGCGTGCATACACGGCGTAGTCGGCATCCCACTTCTCGCGGTCGCCGATGGGGTGCTCCAGCAAGATGGCCTCTTCGAACGGGACATCGCGCGGGCCCAGGGCAGGGTCCATCACGACGATGTGCAGGAAGCCGCAGCCGCTCACGAGCGTGTCGCGCACGGCAGGCTCGATCATCAGAAGGGCCATGCGCAGCGCTTCGCGCGCCAGTTCGACGGTGGCGAAGTGACTGCCGCCTGAGGGTTCGCGGGACGGATGAGGTGTTGGCATGGGCTGACCTGTGAGGGTGGGTGAAGGGAGGGGTGGGGGGATGGATGGGAGAACTCATTGCGGTGGCGCCGGCCCCTGTCGCGCGGCGACGGTCCACAAGGTGGAGACGAGCTCATGCGGATCGACCGGCTTGGCCAGGTGGGCCTGGAAGCCGGCCATCATCGAGCGCATGCGGTCGCCGGCATTGGCGTGGCCGCTCAGGGCCACAGCGGGGGTGCGCTGGTTGAGCGGCACACCTCGGCCCGCCTCGAGCCGGCGGATGTCGCGGATGAGGTCGTGGCCGTCTTCCTCGCCCAGCGCGATGTCGCACAGGATGGCGTGCGGCCATGTGGCGGCGTCCTGCGAACTCAGCCAGGCCAGGGCTTCGCGGGCACTGCCGAACGGCAGCACGCTGGCGCCTTCTAGCTCGAGCAGCATGCCAAGCGCCTCGCGGGCATCGGCCAGATCGTCGACGCACATCACCGTCAGGCCGGACAAGGGCTGGGCCGGCAAGGCCAGCGTCTGCCCGCTGGCGCCGGGCGGCGCGGCGAGCAAGGCCGGCGCGGCTTGACCCGCCGAGGCCGCGGCGATGGCATGCAGCGGCATCTCGATGATGTAGCGCATGACCAAGGTGGAGGTGGGAGGCTCGACCCGGAACTGGCCGCCTTGCCGCTCCACCACGGAGCGGATCTGCAGCGGGTCCAGCGGCGGGCCGTCGGGGGGCGGGGCAGGGCCGCGTCGTGGGCTGGCAGAGGTGTTGTCCGGATCGTCCGCCCGGCGCCCGCCGGCCACCGTGAGCCTGACTTGTGCGTCATGCCTTTCCAGCCTCAGGCCGATGCGCCCGCCGGGTGGGGTGCTCGACAAGGCCCAGGCACAGACGTCGTGCATCACCTGGCCAAGGGTGTTGGGATCGGCGCTCACGCGTGCGCCTTCCCGGTCGATGTCGGTGTAGAGCATCACACCCCGCGCCATGATGGCCTCCTGCAGGCCGTCGATCACGCCCGCCAGCAGGACCGCCATGTTGATGGGCTGGCGCGCCATGCGGCGCTCCATGCGCTCGAACTGTTGTTGTTGCAGTTGCAGGTTCCACAACTGGGTGTAGAGGCCGTCGATGCGAAGCAGCTCTTCGTGGCGGCCCCTTTCGAGGATGCGGCCCTTGTCCATCACGATGATCTGATCGGCATCGACGATGGTGGACAGCCGGTGTGCGATCACCAGCGTGCTGCGCCCCTTGGCGATGCGATCGAGTTCGTTCTGGATGGCGCGTTCGGCCCGGGTGTCCAGCGCGGAGGTGGCCTCATCGAAGATCATGATCGGCGGGTTCTTGAGGAAAGCCCGCGCGATGGCAATGCGCTGCCTTTCTCCACCGGACAGCTTGGCCCCCCGTTCGCCCACCAGCGTGTCGTACTGTGCGGGCAGCGACATGATGAACTCGTGAACCTGCGCGGCCTTGGCCGCTTCGATCACCTCGGCCATGCCGGCGCCGGTGCGGCCATAGCCGATGTTGTAGGCGATGGTGTCGTTGAACAAGGCGGTGTCCTGCGGCACCACACCGATCGCCTCGCGCAGCGTGGCCATGCGCACGGCCCGCACGTCCTGGCCGTCGATCAGGATGCGCCCCTGGGCCGGTTCATACAGCCTGAGCAGCAGGCGCGCCAGCGTGGACTTGCCCGATCCGCTGCCGCCCACCACGGCCACCGTCTGGCCCGGGGCGATGGTGACGCTCACATCCTGCAGCACCGGCCGACCGGGGTCGTAGGCAAAGTCGATGTGCTCGAAGACGACCTCGCCGCCCTTGACCTCCAGGTCGCTGCTGCCCGGGCGGTCTTCGATCTCGGGGCGGACCGTCAACAGCGCCAGCAGCTTCTCGATGTTGACCATCGCATCCCGGGCTTCGCGGAAGACGAAACCCAAGGCATTGAGCGGCAGGCAGATCTGGATCACATAGGCATTAACCAGAACCAGGTCGCCCACCGTCATGTCGCCGCGCAGGGTCTGTTCACCGGCCAGCATCATCACTGCGGAGACCCCGGCGGCGATGATGGCGCTTTGGCCGACATGCAAGGTGGACAGGGCCTTCTGGTTGTCCACGCTGTGGTCCACCCACTGCTTCAGCATGGCGGCATAGCGCCGCTGCTCGTAGGCTTCGCGCGCATAGGTCTTGACCGTTTCGTAGTTGAGCAGACCGTCGACCATGCGGCCATGCGCGGATGAATCGACCTCGTTGACGCGGCGCTGGCGAACCGACCGTTTTTGCGTCATCACGGTGGTGTAGCTGGCGTAGACAACGAAGGTGAGCATGATGGCCAGCGTGAACCAGGCGCTGTAGCCCATGGCCATGACCACCAGCACGGCGATGAACTCGACCATCGTCGGCAGCATCGTGAACAGGCCGGCGCTGAGAAGGAAGCCGATGCCGGCCGTGCCGCGCTCGATCTCACGGATGAGCGAGCCGGTGTTGCGCTGGCTGTGAAAGCGAGGGTTGAGGTTCAGAAGGTGGGCGAAAGCCCGCTCGGCATAGGAGGTGACCACCCCTTGCGTCACGCGCGCGAACACCAGGTCGCGCAGCTCGGTGAACAGGGTGCCTGCGAAGCGCAGCAGTGCATAGCTCAGGAGCAGGAAGGCCGGCATCACCAGCACGGTGCCGACGTTCAGGCCGAAGGCCAGGTTTTCGGGCACGGCCTGGGCCATCGAGGCCGGGTTGCTGAACCGGTCGACGATGGCCTTGAGCACAAGCGGCACCAGCACGGCAGCGACCTTTGCCAGCGTGAGCAGCACAAGGGTGAGCATGGCCCTGCGCTTGTGACGCCATACGGCGCGCGCAAGGTCTGCCATCACATGGGGCTTGCCGTTCTCCATGGCCTGGGTCGTGATCGGGGAGCACTCTCATCGAGGCAGTGAATCAGCACCCCGCATGCCCGATCCGTTGGGGCCTGTCCTGTGTGTGCAAGCTGGGGCCGGCCTCGGACCGGCGCCGTTCTTTAACCCTGTTGAAGTTCAGGTTCCGCACGCTTTACAAGCCGCGCTTGAAAAGCTTACCGGCGCCAGCGCCACGCATGGGCGGCTTGGCGGCCGAGAACGCCGTTGTGGCGCGCCCTGGTATGCGCGGGCAGGCTGGCAGGGCAGGGCGCGGCAGCTTCAAAAACTCTGAATGCCGTCCGGCATGCGCATTGCCCTCATCGGCCTTGCCTCAACGCAGTCCTTCTGGCGTACCCCGTGCGCCCAACCCGACGGCGAGTGTCGCTTTCATCGACGTCATCCAATTCAGGAGTTCTCATGAGAAAGCAACTGCGCATTGCGCTGATCAGCGAGCACGCCTCTCCTCTCGCCGCCAGTGGTGGGGTCGATTCCGGCGGCCAGAATGTTTACGTCGCGCAGGTTGCACGGCAACTGGCCAAGGCCGGCCACGCGGTGGACGTGCTGACGCGCCGGGACGATGACCGCACGCCCACCGTCACCCACATGTGCCCGGGCGTGCGCGTGATCCAGATCGACGCCGGGCCGCCTTGCTTCATCCCGAAGGAGGCCATGCTGCCCCATATGGATGCGTTCACCGATGCCTGCGAATCGCTGATGCGCCATGGCATGAGCTATGA
>CAYPUS010000130.1:4970-8706 GCA_964413815.1 uncultured Aquabacterium sp.
CGTGCACGCCAACTTCTTCATGTCGGGCCTGGTGGCCATGCGCCTGAAGGAGCGTCTGCAGCTGCCCTATGTGGTGACCTTCCATGCGCTGGGCCTGGTCAGGCGCGAGCATCAGAAGCAGGCGGACGCCTTTCCGCCTGAGCGCATCCAGATCGAGCGCGAGGTGGCGAGGCACGCGGACGCCATCATCGCGGAGTGCCCGCAGGACGAGATCGACCTGGAGCGGCTCTACGACGTGCAGCCTCAGCAAATGAGGATGGTGCCTTGCGGCTTCGACAGCGGCGAGTTCGGCCCGATGGGACGCGAGATGGCGCGCAGGCTCACGGGCTTGTCTCCCAACGAGTTCATCATTCTCCAGCTGGGAAGGATGGTGCCCAGAAAAGGCGTCGACAACGTGATCCAGGCCCTGGCCTATCTGCCTGAGCACATGCCGGCGCGCCTGGTCGTGGTGGGCGGCGAAGATGCCGAGCCGGACGAGGAACGCACACCGGAGATCGGCCGGTTGCGGCGCGTGGCGCACGCTTGCGGCGTGGCCGACAAGGTGAGTTTCGTGGGGCGGCGTCTCAGGCCGGCCTTGCGCGCTTATTACGCCGCCTCCAATGTCTTCGTCACCACACCCTGGTACGAGCCCTTCGGCATCACGCCGCTGGAGGCCATGGCCTGCGGCATTCCCGTCATCGCCAGCGCCGTGGGCGGCTTGCAGTATTCGGTCACCGATGGGGTGACGGGCCAACTGGTGCCTTCGAAAGATCCCGTCGCGCTGGCGCAAGCCCTGGAGCGGCTGCATGCCAACCCGCGCCTGGCCCAGGCGATGGGGCGTGCCGGCATGCGGCGCGTGCGCGCGCTCTTCACCTGGGAGGGTGTGAGCCAGCAGCTGATGGACGTCTACGAGGAGGTGCTCTCGGCCGAGCCGCTGCCGCTGGCGCACCCCGTTCCGAGCGCAGGCCAATCGGCCATCGCCATCCACCGCTTCACCAACTGAAGGGACATCCCATGCGCAATCTTGAAAGTCTGGAAGGCAAGGTCGCCTTTGTCACCGGGGCCGGCAGCGGCCTGGGCGCGGCCATCTCGCACCGGCTGGCCAGGGCCGGCGCCAAGGTCGTCATGGCCGATCTTTCCTTGGACAAGGCGCGGCGCACCGCCGCATCGGCCGATCCGGGCAAGGACCGCAGTCTGGCCCTCGAGCTGGACGTGGGCAACCGGGACGCGGTGGCATCGGCCATCACACAGTGCACCGATCGCTTCGGCGCGCTCGACATCCTGGTCAACAACGCGGGCACCGATGTCACGGCCTCGCTGGAAGAGGTGGACACCGAGGCCTGGACGCGCGTGCTCGAGACCAATCTGCTCGGTCCTTTCCTGCTGAGCAAGTTGGCCTTGCCAGCCTTGAGCCGCAGCGAGGGCGGGCACATCGTCAACGTGGCCTCGACGGCCTCCTTGCGCGCCTGGCCCAATGCCAGTGCCTACCACGCCAGCAAGTGGGGCCTGCTGGGCATGTCCAAGGCGCTGCATGCGGAGTTGCGCGAAAAGGGCATCCGGGTTTCCAGCCTGATCACGGGCGGCATGCGCACGCCTTTCCTGCTGGAGCGCTTTCCCGACCTCGACCCGACCAAGCTGCAGGACCCCGATCTGGTGGCCGAAAGCGTGCATTTCATGCTGACGCTGCCGCGCGATTCGGTGGTGGCCGAGCTGACCGTGCTGCCCCCGCAGGAGACCTCATGGCCGTGAAGCCCAAGCGGCCTGCCGTCTTCCTGGACAAGGACGGCACGCTGGTCGAGAACGTCCCCTACAACGTCGACCCCGCCAAGCTGCGGCTCACGCCCCACGCCGTGGAAGGGCTGGCGCTGCTGAAGGAGAACGGCTATGCCCTGGTCGTGGTCACGAACCAGTCGGGCATCGCCCGGGGCTTCTTCGACAGGAAGGCGCTGGACCGCGTGCACGCCGCGCTGGCGGGCATGCTGCGCGAAAACGGCATCCGCATCGAGGGCTTCTTTGTGTGCCCCCATGCGCCGCCCGCTTCGCCGTTGCATGCGGGCTGCCTGTGCCGCAAACCGTCGCCGGGCCTGCTGCGCCAGGCGGCCGTGACGCACGGCCTGGACCTGGAGGCCTCGTGGATGGTGGGCGACATCCTCAATGACGTGGAGGCGGGCAAGCGGGCCGGTTGCCGCGCCATCCTGATGGCTGTGGGCAACGAAACCGAGTGGCGCATGAGCCCGCTTCGCACGCCGGATGCACGCGTGCCTGATTTGCTGGAGGCCGCGCGCCTCATCACGGCGCAAAGCGCCCACGCGTCATGCGCTGCCGAAGGCGGCCAGGTTGCAAGCCCGTCCTCATGCCGCCAGGAAGTTCTTGGACATTGACGGGGCGCTACATGGCGTCCCAAGCCTCACCCTTTTCAGGAGAGCCGGATGATCACACTGGGCATCAATGCCGCCTTCCATGATTCCGCAGCGGCCATCGTGGTGGACGGCCAGGTCGTGGCCGCGTCGGAGGAGGAGCGCTTCACGCACATCAAGCACGGCAAACGGCCCGTGCCCTTCTCGACCTGGGAGTTGCCTTTTCACGCCATCGACGACTGCCTGAAGCAGGCGGGCGTGACGCTGGCGCAGGTGGACCATGTGGCCTACAGCTATGCGCCCGAGCGCTTTCTGAAGGAGCGCGCCATCGGCGATCACATCGCGCTGCCTTTGCAGCCATCGGCCCACGATGCAGGGCAGTGGGAAAGCGTGTGGGACCCCTTGTTCATCGCCTCCATCGTGAATGCGCCGCGCCAGCTCGCATCCGGTGCGCCCCATCACCTGCGGCAACGCTTTGCGGGCGTTCGGCATGACGGACCGTTCCAGTTCCATTTCCTGGACCACCACCTTTGCCACCAGGCCAGCGCCTTCCTGGCCTCGCCGTTTGAGCACTGCGCGGTGCTCACGCTCGATGGGCGAGGGGAGGACGCGACGACCTCTTATGGCATCTACCACGGCGACCGCTACGAGCCCATCGGCGAGGTTCGGATGCCGCACTCGCTGGGCATGCTCTATGAGCGCATCACCAGCCATCTGGGCTTCCTGCATTCGAGCGACGAGTACAAGGTGATGGCCCTGGCAGCCTTGGGACGTCCGACCTTCGTCGACGTTCTGAGCGCGCATGTGATGGCGTTGCCCGGCGGGCAGTACAAGGTCCTGCCCATGGACCTGCCGGCCCTGTTCGGGCCCCCAAGAGAGCGCGGGGCCCCGCTGGATCAGCACCACTTTGATCTGGCCGCCTCGCTGCAGGCCGTGCTGGAGGACACCGTGCGGCAAGTGGCCACCTGGCTGCGGGAGACCAGCGGCGAGCGGCGCCTGGCCATGGCTGGCGGCGTGGCGCTCAACTGCGTGATGAACGCCCGCCTGCGCGACAGCGGCATCTTCGACGAGGTCTGGGTGCAGCCTGCGGCAGGGGATGCCGGCACGGCCTTAGGTGCGGCCTTGTGGACGGATGCGGTCGAACGCGGCAAGACTGGCCAGCCACCCGCTCAGCAGGGCGACATCGCCGGCACGCGCCTGGCGCCCAAGTCCTGGGAGATGTCGCACGCCTACCTGGGTCCGGCTTATGACGACGACGAGATCGAGTCCCTGCTGAAGTGGGCCAAGCTGTCTTACCGCCGGCTGGCCGATCCCGCTCGGGAGACCGCGGCGCTGCTGGCCCAGGACAAGGTCATCGGCTGGTTCCAGGGGCGCATGGAGTTCGGGCCACGGGCACTGGG
>CAYPUS010000131.1:0-8670 GCA_964413815.1 uncultured Aquabacterium sp.
GAAGGCGAATACCTGCTGGGCACCTCCATCGCCCGCCCGCTGATCGCCAAGCGCCGTGCGAGATCGCGTCGGCCTTGGACTTGCGGGCGATCTCGACCAGGCGCTTGGCGATCAGCGGGCGGGCGATGGAGGTGCCCAGCAGGTATTCGCCTTCGTACAGCGCGTTGGCGCGGAACATCGGGAAGACGAAATCGCGCACGAACTCTTCGCGCAGGTCTTCGATGTGGATGTTCTCAGGCTTGATGCCCATCTTGAGCGCCTTGGCGCGCGCGGGTTCGATCTCTTCGCCTTGACCGATGTCGGCGGTGAAGGTCACCACTTCGCACTGGTACTCGTCCTGGAGCCACTTCAGGATGATGGAGGTGTCCAAACCGCCGGAGTAGGCCAGGACGACTTTGTTGACTTTCTGGCCGCCGACGGTGCGGACGGGTGCGGCCACAGCGGGCGCAGCGGCCGGTGCCGTCTTGGCGGGCTTGGCAGCGCGTGCGGCCCGAGCGGGTTTGGCGGATGGGGCGATTTTCGGCATGGTCGAGTCGCGTGATGGAAGACGAAAAACGCAGATTTTAAGGCGCGGGGGCGCCGCGCCTGCGCCTGCGGCGAATTCTTTGCGCGCCACCGTGCGCCGCCGCCGTGCGCCAAGCGCACCAAGCGTCGCAAAAAGCGCGTCATCCGCACGTTTTTCGATGCATGAATTCCATCTACCCAGGCCATCATCCCAAGGACGGCGGCAGTCGGCCGGGGCGTGGTGGGCTCCGGATGGCAAGGCTGTCGCAAATGGGTGTCAGGTACATGAAGCGGTTTTTCGTCTGTTGGAAGGCGGTCCGGCGATGAAGCGTCGGGCCGCGCGTTCGCACATCCCGGTGTATGCCGGCCTCATGGAAGAGCTGGAGGCCCGGCTGCTGCTGAACGCCGATCTGCCCCTGCCCGTGCCCGTTGCGGGCCCGCTCAGCCATGACGCGAACGATGCCAACGCCCCCATCGTTGCGCTGCAGCCGCGTACGCAAGAAGCGGCGAACCTGGCTCAGACCTCGGATCGGCGATCGGAACAGGCTCTGGCATCCGGTGGCGAAATCGCCTTTGTCGACATGTCCGTGGATGGGGCGCAAGACATTGTGGAGGCGCTGCTGGCGCAACAGCAGGCCGGACGGGACATCCAGGTGGTCGAGATCGGCGTCGGCGAGGATGGCCTGGCCGTGATCACCGACACGCTGGCCCAGCACCGCGATCTCCAGGCCATCCATGTGTTCAGCCATGGCAACGAATCGGGCCTGGACCTGGGCGGGCTTCGGCTGGACAACGCCACCTTGATGGCGCGTGTGCAGGACATCGCCTCGTGGGCCTCGGCCTTCAGCGCGGACGGCGACATCCTCCTGTATGGCTGCGACCTGGCTGGTGGCGCCGAGGGCCGCCAGCTGATCGAGAGCCTCGCACAGTTGACGGGCACCGATGTGGCGGCCAGCACGGACCTCACCGGCGGTACCGCCCAGGGCGGCAACTGGCAACTCGAATACCACCTCGGCCAGATCGAGACGCGCCAGGCCTTTGCCGAAGGCAGCATGGACGCGTGGCAGCACACACTGGCCACCGTGGTCATTCAGCAGGGTCTCAACGGCTACACCGGCACCCAGGACACCTATCTGGAGCAGCTGAACGGGGGCGCCAACAACGGCAACGCCACCTCGATGACCGCCGGCCGCGCGCTGGTGCAGAGCGAGAACCAGATCCTGATCCGTTTCGACGACCTGGCCAGCATGATCCCGGCCGGCGCGACCATCACCGGGGTCAAGCTGGAGCTCTATGCCACCTCCGTGGGCGCACTGTGGGGCGGCGACCTGACGCTCTACAGAATGAATGCGGCCTGGACCGAGTCGTCCACCTGGTCGTCGCTGGGCAGCGGCGTGGACTCCGAGCAGGGCATTGCGCAGGCCACCATGTCGGCCAGCGGCGGCAACAACAGCTACAAGGCCTTCTCCGACAGCCGGATGGTGGCCACCGTGAAGGGCTGGCTCGATGGCTCCATCACCAACAACGGCTGGATGATCACCAGCGACACGAACTCGTCCAACAACACCTTCAACTCGTCCGAAGCCGGGTCCAACCGCCCCAAGCTGACCATCACCTACACGCTGCCCGCCGGGCCTTCCCTGGATCTGGACGGCAGCGCAGCCGGCACTGGCTACAGCGGCGCCTACACCGAGAACACGCCCAAGACGATCGCCGACACCGATGCCACCCTCACGGCAGGCAGCGCCGCCAACATGACCGGCATGACCGTGACGCTGACCAACCGGCAGGACGGCACGGCCGAAGTGCTCAGCGCCGTCACCACCGGCACGTCCATCACGGCCAGCTACAACAGCGCCACGGGGGTGCTGACGCTGACCGGCACCGATACGGCGGCCAACTACCTCAAGGTGCTCAAGACGATCACCTACGACAACACATCCGACAACCCGAACACCACCACCCGCAGCATCACCGTGGTGGTGAAGGACGCCAACAGCCAGACGGCGAGCGCGACCGCCACGCTGACCGTCACGCGCGTGAATGACGCGCCGACCGTCACGCCCACGGGCAGCGCGCTGAACTACACGGAAAACAGTGGGGCCGTCGCCGTCGACAGCGGCATCACCGTCAGCGATCCCGACAGCACCACCATCACCAGCGCCACCGTCCAGATCACAGGCAACTACAACAGTCTCCAGGACCTGCTGAGCTTCGTCGCCCAGAACGGCATCACGGGCTCGTGGAACGCGGCCAACGGCACGCTGACTCTCACGGGGGCCGCCACCATCGCGCAATACCAGGCCGCCCTGCGCAGCGTCACCTACAGCAACAGCAGCGACAACCCCAGCACGGGCGCGCGCACCGTCAGTTTCAGGGTGAGCGACGGCGCCCTCACCAGCACGGCCTCCACGCGCAACATCACCATCGTGCCGGTCAACGATGCGCCGGTGGTGACGACCTCTGGCGGCAGCGCCAGCTACACCGAGAATGGCAGCGCCGCGGTGGTGGACAGCGGCCTGACCCTCAGCGATGTCGACAACAGCAATCTGGCGGGCGCCACCATCCAGATTTCAGGCAACTACCAATCCGGCCAGGATCTGCTGTCGTTCAGCAACCAGAGCGGCATCAGCGGCACCTGGAATGCCACGAACGGCACCCTCACCCTCACCGGCACCGCCACGCTGGCGCAATACCAGGCGGCGCTGCGCAGCATCACCTACAGCAACAGCGGCGACAACCCCGGCAACAGCAGCCGAACGATCAGCTTCACCGTCACCGACGGCACGAACGCGAGCGTCGCCGCCACCCGCTCTGTCGCCGTCACGCCTGTCAACGATGCGCCCGTGATCACCAGCAATGGGGGCGGGGCTTCGGCCAACATCAGCGTCAGCGAAAACAGCACGGCCGTGACGACCGTGACGGCCACGGACGCCGACAGCAGCAATCTCGTCTACAGCATCTCGGGCGGTGCGGATGCGGCGCTGTTCACCATCGATGCCAGCACCGGTGTGCTGACCTTCTTGTCGGCTCCCAACCATGAAGCGCCCTCGGATGCCGGCGGCAACAACGTCTACGACGTCATCGTCCAGGTCAGCGATGGCGCGCTCAGCGACACGCAGGCCCTGGCCATCACGGTCACCGACGCCAACGAGTTCAGCGTCAGCGCGGTCACTGACAGCAATGCCGGCAGCAACACCGTGGCGGAGAACGCGAGCAATGGCACGACGGTGGGCATCACCGCCACGGCATCGGATGCCGATGGCACGAACAACACCATCAGCTACTCGCTGACGGACAATGCCGGCGGCCGTTTTGCGATCAACAGCAGCACCGGCGTGGTCACCGTGGCCAACGGCACGCTGCTGAACTACGAGGCTGCCACCTCCCACACCATCACCGTGCGCGCCACCAGCTCGGACGGCTCGTCCAGCACGCAGACTTTCACCATCAACCTGAGCGACGTCGACGAGTTCGACGTGGGCCCCATCAGCGACAGCAATGCCGCGAGCAACACCGTGGCCGAGAACGCCGCCAACGGCACTACGGTGGGCATCACCGCATCCGCTTCCGATGCCGACGGCACCAACAACACCATCACCTATACCCTGAGCAACAACGCAGGGGGCCGGTTCACGATCAACGGCAGCACGGGCGTGGTCACCGTGGCCAATGGCAGCTTGCTGAACTATGAAGCCGCCACATCCCACATCATCACCGTGGTGGCCACCAGCTCGGACGGCTCGACCCGATCGCAGAACTTCACCATCGGCGTCAGCGATGTGGATGAATTCGATGTGGGCGCTGTCACCGACAGCAACGCCGCCAGCAACATCGTTGCGGAGAACGCGAGCAACGGCACCACCGTGGGTATCACGGCATTGGCGTCCGATGCAGACGGCAGCAACAACACCATCACCTACTCCCTGACCGACAACGCGGGAGGCCGCTTCACGATCAACAGCAGCACCGGCGTGGTCACGGTGGCCAATGGCTCTTTGCTGGACTATGAGTCGGCCACCTCTCACAGCATCACCGTCCGTGCGACCAGCTCGGACGGATCGAGCAGCACCGAGACCTTCACCATCCAGCTCAGCGACGTCGACGAATACAACGTTGGCAGCGTGACCGACAGCAACGCGGCCGCCAACACCGTGTCGGAGAACGCAACCACCGGCGCCACCGTGGGCGTCACCGCTTCCGCATCGGATGCCGACGGCACCTTCAACACCATCACGTACTCGCTGACCGACGATGCGGGCGGGCGCTTCACCATCGACGGCAGCACCGGTGTGGTGACCGTGGCCGATGGCAGCTTGCTGGACTACGAATCGGCCACGTCCCACACCATCACCGTTCTGGCCACCAGCGCCGATGGCTCGTCCAGCGAACAAAGCTTCACGATCCAGGTGAGCGATGTCAACGAGTTCCCCGTGGGGGCCGTCACGGACGACGATGCCGCGGCCAATGAGGTGAGCGAGAACGCGGCCGATGGCGATTCGGTGGGCATCACCGCCAAGGCCACGGACGCCGATGGCGGCACCAACACCGTGACCTACACCCTGACCGACGATGCCGGGGGCCGCTTCGCCATCGACAGCGTCTCTGGCGTGGTCACGGTCGCCGATGCCAGCCTGCTCGACTACGAGACGGAAGGCTCGCACAACATCACCGTGCAGGCACAGTCGGCCGACGGATCGACATCGACGCAGGTGTTCACGATCAACATCCTCGACGCGTCAGAGGCGGGGATCGGCGCCGTGTCCGACACCGACGCCAGCGCCAACGAAGTCCAGGAGAACGCGGCCGGGGGCACCCTGGTCGGCATCACGGCCCGGGCCATCGACCCGGATGTGGTCGACACCGTCACCTACAGCCTGAGCGACGACGCGGGGGGCCGCTTCCAGATCGACGCCAGCACCGGCGTGGTCACCGTGGCCAATGGCGCGGTGCTGGACCGGGAGGCCGCAGCCAGCCACCAGATCACGGTCGTGGCCACCAGCTCGGACACCTCGACCTCCAGCCGCACGTTCACCATCAACCTGATCGACGTGAACGAGCACGCGGTCGGCACCGTTTCGGACATCAATGGGGCGGCCAACAACGTCAGCGAAAGCGCTGGCAACGGCAGCCAGGTGGGCATCACCGCGCGCGCGACCGACGCCGACGCCACGAACAACACGGTCAGCTATTCGCTCAGCGACAACGCTGGCGGGCGCTTCGCCATCAACGCCAGCACCGGCGTGGTCACCGTGGCCAACAGCAGCTTGCTCGACTATGAGACCGCCACCTCGCACACCATCACGGTGGTGGCCACCAGTGCCGACGGTTCGAGCAACTCCCAGACTTTCACCATCAACCTGCTGGACAGCAACGAGTTCGACGTCGGGGCCGTCACGGATTCGGATGCCACTGCCAACACGGTGACCGAGAACGCCGCCAACGGCACCACGGTGGGGATCACGGCCAAGGCCTCGGATGCCGATGGCAGCAACAACACTGTCACCTACTCCCTCTCCAACAACGCTGGCGGACGCTTCACCATCAACGCCACGACGGGCGTGGTCACCGTGGCCAATGGGACGCTGCTGGATTACGAGGCAGCCGCCTCGCACGAGATCACGGTGGTGGCCACCAGTACCGATGGATCAAGCAGCACGCAATCGTTCACCATCACCCTGGTCGACGCCAACGAGTTCAGCACCAGCGCGGTGACCGACGTCAACGCCGCTGCCAACAGCATCGCGGAGAACAGCGCCAACGGCAGCCTGGTCGGCATCACGGCACGGGCGAGCGACAACGACGGCAGCAACAACACCATCACCTACTCGCTGACGGACGACGCGGGCGGCCGCTTCAAGATCGATGCCTCGACGGGGGTGGTCACCGTGGCCGACGGCACGCTGCTGGACTACGAGGACGCCACCTCGCACGACATCACCGTTGTGGCCACCAGTTCGGATGGGTCGAGCAGCTCGGAAACCTTCACCATCAACCTGACGGATGTGAACGAGTTCCCCATCGGCGACGTGAGCGATGCGGACACCAACCCGAACAGCGTGGCCGAGAACGCCAGCAATGGCACCATCGTGGGCGTCACCGCGTCCGCAACGGACGCAGATGGCAGCAACAACACCGTCACCTACAGCCTGTTCGACGATGCTGGCGGCCGCTTCGCCATCGATGCGATCACCGGTGTCATCACCGTGGCCGATGGCAGCTTGCTCAACTACGAGAATGCCACCTCGCACGTGGTCATCGTTCAGGCCACGAGCGCCGATGGCTCCATCAGCAGCGAAAGCTTCACCATCCAGATCACCGACGTGAATGAGTTCGACGTCGGCGCCGTCACCGACGTCAATGCGGCGAGCAACACCGTGGCCGAAAACGCGGCCACCGGCACGGCGGTGGGCATCACGGCCCGGGCATCGGATGCGGACGGCAGCAACAACACGGTCACCTACACCTTGAGCGATTCAGCCGGCGGGCGTTTCGAGATCCATGCCGCCACCGGCGTGGTCACCGTGGCCGATGGCAGCCTGATCGACCGTGAAACCGCCGCCTCGCACAGCATCACCGTCGTGGCCACCAGCGCCGATGGCTCCACCAGCACCGAGACCTTCACCATCGCCGTCACGGACGTCAACGAGTTCAATGTGAGCACCCCCACGGATGCGGACGGCGGCGCCAACCACGTGGCCGAGAACGCCGTCAATGGCAGCGTCGTGGGGATCACCGCATCGGCTTTTGACAGCGATGCCACCCAGAACACCGTCAGCTACACGCTGTCTGACGACGCGGGCGGCCGCTTCAAGATCGACGCGGCCACCGGTGTCGTGACCGTGGCCGATGGCAGCCTGCTGGACAGGGAAGCCGCCGCATCCCATGACATCACGGTGGTCGCCACCAGCGCGGACGGCTCGAGCCGCTCGGCGACCTTCACCATCCAGATCGACGATGTCAACGAGTTCGCCATCGGCCCCGTGACCGACAGCGATGCCAGCCTCGACAGCGTCGCGGAGAACGCGGCCAACGGCACGGTGGTGGGCGTCACCGCGCGCGCCAGCGACCTCGATGCCACCGATGTCATCACGTACACACTGGCGGACGACGCTGGTGGGCGCTTCGCCATCGACGCGGCCACCGGCGTGGTGACCGTGGCCGATGGCAGCCTGCTCGATCGCGAGACGGCGGCCTCGCACGACATCACCGTGCTCGCCACCAGCACGGACGGTTCGAGCAGCACCCAGACCTACACCATCCAGGTCACAGACGTCGACGAATACGACGTCAGCGCCGTCACCGACAGCGATGCCACGGCCAACAGCGTGGCCGAGAACGCGGCGGATGGCACGGCAGTGGGCATCACGGCGGTCGCCACGGACCTGGATGCCACCAACAGCGAGGTCACCTACACCCTTTCGGATGATGCGGACGGCCGCTTCGCCATCGATGCCGACACCGGCGTGGTCACCGTCGCCAACGGCAGCCTGATCGACCGCGAGGCCGCGGCCTCGCACAACATCACCGTGGTGGCCACCAGTGCGGACGGCTCGGTGAGCACCCAGACCTTCACCATCGCCATCACCGATGTCGACGAGTTCGATGTCGGCACGGTGACCGACAGCAACTCCAGCGTCAACGCCGTGGCAGAAAATGCCGCCAACGGCAGCACGGTCGGCGTCACGGCCACCGCCTCGGACGACGACGCCACGAACAGCGCCATCACCTACACCCTGTCCGACGACGCCGGCGGCCGCTTCGCCATCGACGCTGTCACCGGTGTGGTGACCGTTGCCGACGGCAGCCTGCTGGACCGCGAGACCGCCTCCTCGCACATCATCACCGTGGTGGCCACCAGCGCCGATGGTTCGTTCAGCGAGCGCTCCTTCACCATCGACATCACCGACGTCGACGAGTTCGATGTCGGTCCCGTGTCCGATGCGGATGCAACGGCCAACACCGTCGCCGAAAACGCCGCCGATGGCACGGCCGTCGGCATCACCGCCAGCGCGACGGACGACGATGCGACGAACAGCACCATCACCTACACACTGTCCGACAACGCTGGCGGCCGCTTCGCCATCGATGCCGCCACGGGCGTGGTGACGGTGGCCGACGGCAGCCTGCTTGATCGGGAGACCGCCGCCTCGCACACCATCACCG
>CAYPUS010000132.1:0-1036 GCA_964413815.1 uncultured Aquabacterium sp.
AGCCCAGCCCGATCACGCCGACCTACAACGACTACCTGATCTTCGAAGGCATCAGCGTCGACGAGCAGGGCAAGCAGTACTACCTGGACGTGCACGTGGCCTACCGCCAGGCCTGCCTGAACGCCATCGAGTACATGACCAAGTTCGGCTACTCGAAGGCACAGGCGTATTCCATCCTGGGCACGGCACCGGTGCAGGGCCACATCAGCGGGGTGGTCGACATCCCCAATGCCTGCGCAACCTTGTGGCTGCCCACGCAGATCTTCGAGTTCGACATCAACCCGAGCGCCGCCGGCCCGGTGGTGCAGGACTTCGGCGGCGTGGACCTGCCTCTGTCGAAAGACCTCTGAGTCAACGCCTGATCAGGAAGCCAGCCCATGCCGACTTATGACTACGCCTGCCCCGAATGCGGAGGCTTCGAAGCCTTCCGCAGCCTGTCGCAACGCAATGAGCCGGCGGCCTGTCCGGACTGCGGTGCGGCTTCCGATCGGGTGTTCGTGAGTGCCCCCAGGCTGGCTTGCCTGAGCAGCGAGACGCGCACCGCGATGGACACCAATGAGCGCGCCAGACACGCGCCCATGTCATCGGCCGAATACGGCGCCTACCAGCGTTTCAAGAAGCATGGCTCAGGCTGCGGCTGCTGTGGCACCGCCTCGGCCACCAAGCGCAGCCCCACGGTGACGGGCGCCAACGGGAACAAGATGTTCCCGACGAAGCGGCCGTGGATGATCAGTCACTGATCACGCGAAGGGCGCCCGGCACCCGGCGCGCCCGTCTTTTCATACGCCTCGCGCTCGAAGGCATTGTCCAGATAGGACCTTCGCCCCCGCAGCACCTGCCACAGGCTCGACAGCAGGTAAGCCGGCAGGAACAAGGGCCCCCAGCGCTCGCACTGCCGCACATGCACGTGCTCGTGCGCCCTGACGCGTTCCAGCTCCGCCTCGTCCAGCCCCAGGATGACGTGCCCGAAGGTAATAGCGCAAAAGCGCGGCCCGCGCTGCGCGGCCAATAGGCGCCCCAGGCGGCCACCACTGAA
>CAYPUS010000132.1:1046-8647 GCA_964413815.1 uncultured Aquabacterium sp.
CTCACGCACGCGCCCCCGCCCGCCCAGCATCAGCACCACGAGGCCGATCGCCGCGCCCAGCAGGGTATTGGGTGCCGCCCAGACATACCTGGCGATGCGCCACAGGCTTCGTGATCGCGCGCGCCGCATTCATTCACCCCCCACCGTGCGCCGATGCAGCCTGCCGCTGCCCGACGATGCAGACATGGTTGGCCGGGTGCTGGTCATACTCCAGATGCATGACCGCACAAGCGGCTTCCCCCATGATCTTCAGGATCGCGGGTATGCCCAGCGTGGCGTGGTACAGCGGCTGCCCATGACAAGGGTTGGTGACTTCATGCGGTGCCTCCAGCCCGCCGGCCGTGAACAGCAGCACCCCGCCCGGGGCCAGCCCGGCCATCAGCTTGCGCAGGACGGCCTCCTGCTGTGCCAGCGGAACATGCCAGATGCTGTCCCAGGCTGAGATGAAATCGTAGGCATACGGCAGTGACCAGGTGCAGATGTCGGCGTGATGCCAACGCAGCGCCGGATGACGCCGGCGTGCGCGCGCCAGCATCTCGGCCGAGATGTCCAGCCCCTCCAACTCGAATCCGGCCGCTTGCAAGAGCTCGACAAAGCGGCCGCTGCAGCCGCAGCCCACGTCGAGCGCCCGCCCCCCATCCGGTCTGGCAAAGCGCAAGGCCCGCCTGTGGGCCTCGACGCCGTTCTCGCGGTTGAAGGTCGGCGCGTCCCAGTGCTCGGCAATGGCGTCGTAGACCGCGGCGGTCTGCTGTGGCGTGGCGGTGGTGCTCATGGGGCAAGGATAGCGAGTTTGTCGCCGCCTCATCCTCCGTTTGCGGCGTGTCCATTCTTGTCACGTCCCCTGGCTGATGCCGCTATCGCTGCCATGCCCCAAGCCATGGAGCATGGCGCCGTTCGCCAGCCTTGCGCGAATCCAGCATCACAAACCTCGGAGATCACAATGACCCTTCGCCCCACAAGCACGCCGTGTCGCACCACCCTCGGCCACCTCTTGAGCACCTCCATCGCGCTGGCCTGCATCGGCATGGCTCAGCCCGCATCGGCGCAAGCCGTGCTCGACTATGCCGGCAAGTGGACCTTCGACGACTGCAGCGCGACCGTCGTGCTGCTGCGCGACACCTCCGGCAACAACGCCACGGCCACGCGGGGCAGCAGCGTGGCCTGCGCGCCTGACCATGAAGGCCGCCCGAATGGCGCCGTCAACCTGCTGGTCTCCCGGCCCGGTAATGGCACGGTGGAGAGCATCGTCAAGTTCCCCGACACGGCGGCCTTCACCCCCTTGTCCACGCACATGTCCATCTCTGCGCGCATCAAGCCCGGCGCGGTGCCCGATGGCGCCATCCTCACCAAGATGTGGACCGATGCCAGCGGCGTCCAGCGGCGCACCTTCCAGCTGTCCCTCATCCGGGACACGGCCGGCAATGCCCGCCTGCGGCTGGACATGCTGGCCAGGGCGCCCACGGGCACCACGCCCATCTCGCTCAACATCGAGTCGGACGAGATCATCCCGCCCTCGACCTGGACGCAGGTCGGCGCCTCCTACGATCCCCAGAACGGCATGCAGCTGTTCATCAACGGCAAAGCCAGCGGCGGGCCGCGGCTCAATGCCGTGATCGTCGATGCCCCTGCCGGCACGCCAAGCGCCATGTTCATTGGGGGCAGCAGGCCAAACGGCACGGTCGGCTACACGGGTGTGGTGGACGATGTGTGGGTGTCCAAGGGCGCGTGCACCGACCTGCAAAGCACACGCACAGCCTCCTCGCCCAACGAGCTGATGATCACCAACCTGGGCGTGGTCAACGACCCGGTTCGCACCGTCGGCAAGGGTGCCTGGACCTTTGGCCGGCTGATGGAGCAGATGGTGCCGCTGGACCCCGCCAATCCACAGGCCAACATCCATGCCGCGGCCGACATGGTCGAGCGCATGTTCCAGTCTTTCGGCACGGACCAGGTCATCAACAAGCAAACCGTCAAGGCACGCGGCGGGCAGGCTGCGATCAACTCGCTTGTGCTCAACAGCTGGCCCAGGCTGGCCAACGGCAAGCTTGATCTGTCAAAGTCGCCCCTGCGCCTGCTGGCCATTGCCAACCGCATGGACATCCGCGATCTCTCGCAAGGCAACGCGGGTGAGGGCCGTTTTGTGTTCGGGGTGCTCAATGCCAGTGGCAACCCCACGCAGTTCACGGTCATCCTGGAATACCGCCTGCCCGCCAAGACGCCCACCGACATCCGTGTGTGGGCGAAGGATTGGCATGCCCTGGGCACGCTGGCGGTGGGCTCTGCGGCCTACAACACCGCCCTGCAGGCCATCACCGACCGCTTCACGGCACGCGGGGCCGAACCGCTGCGCTTCAACGGCAGCGCGATCGGCCAGGTGCGCACCAATGAGATCGCCTTGGCCTCACCGTGGGAGTTGCGCGAGTTCAAGCTCGGCAGCGCGAACGGTCAGCCCACCTTGATCCCCTCCCCTTTGGCGCTGACGCCCGGGCCGATGCCCAAGTCGCTCCCAGGCATCATCGGCAGCTTCATCAATGACAACGCGACGGCCATTCTGGCTGGCACGCACACGGTGCCGCTGGCGCCTGTGGTCAAGGGTGTGCAGCTCGCTTTCTTCCAGGGCGGCTCGGCGTTCGTCGACGGCACGCCTTGGACTGGCCTGGACATCCAGGCGCCCACCTCGCTGCTGCGCCACACTTTCGCGATCAACACCTGCAGTGGCTGCCACTCCTTCGAAGAAACGCGCACCGCCTTCCTGCACATCTCACCGCGAGCGGCCACACAGGAAGCGGTGCTCTCCGGCTTTCTCAAAGGCATCAGCAATGTGCGTGACCCCGTCGACAACGTGACCCTGCGCAATTTCAATGACCTGCAACGGCGCCAGGTGGACATGAACACCACGCTGCTGGCCTGCCCGGCCCCGGCTGGCACGACCACGACGCTCACCGCGGCCCGCACCGCCGCACCGAGCACCAGCACTGCCGGGGATGCGGCCACCTCGCTCATCAAGGGCATTGGCCGCGTGCACTGAGCGGCACGCAATCCCCTCCACGGGCATGGCTGGGGCCATGTGACCCATCGATGTAGTACGCTGGCGCGCGCAACCCTTCACGTTCGCACGCGCCTCGCACCATCGACATGGCCCCCGACCTGCCCCTCTTTCCGCTGCACACCGTCCTGTTTCCAGGCGGGCGGCTGCCCTTGCAGATCTTCGAGGTCCGCTACCTGGACCTGATGCGGCGCTGCGAGAAGTCGGGTGAGCCCTTCGGCATCGTCTGCCTTGAAAGTGGCGATGAGGTGCGCCGCGCCCCGCGGGCCGATCAAATGCAGGCGCAAGCCCCATCCGAAACCTTTGCCAAGGTCGGCACCCTGGCCACGCTGGCGCAGGTCGAGCACCCGCGCCCTGGCTTGATGTTCGTCCTGGTCGAGGGCGGCCAGCGCTTCGAGATCGAACAGACCCAGCTGCTGCCGCACGGCCTGTGGACGGCCCTGGTCCGGCTGATACCTGATGACCTGCCGGCACCGCTGCCGGTCGAACATGCCGCGCTGCCCGGCCGCTTGCAGCGCCTGCTGCGGGCCATGGCCGAAGACGGGCTGGAGCCCGGCCCGCCGCCCCCATCGCCCGACAACCCATGCTGGCTGGATGCGGGCTGGCTGGCCAACCGCTGGGCTGAACGCTTGCCGCTGCCCGCCGATGAGCGCCAGCGCATGATGAGCCTGGACAACCCCTTGTGGCGCCTCGATCTGGTCGCCGAATGGCTGGGGCGCCTGGCCCAGATGGACCGGGGCGGGGATCCGCGTCGCCCCATCAGCTGAGCCACCGCATCACGCGGGCCTCAGCGCGAAGCCAGCTCAGAAGCGCAGGCCCAGCTTGAGGCCGAGCGAGGCGTTGTCGCCGGTCTGGTCGGCTTCGACCGCCAGGTTCAGCAAGGCGAAGTTGAGGTTCACACCAGCAAACACCCGGCCCTGCGTGTACGACTCGCTGGCCCAGCGGCCCGACTTGGTCGAAGCCTTGCTGGACACCAGGCCCACGCCGGCATAGGGCGTGGCCATCACGAAGCCCTTGGAGATCGACAGATCGAAACCCGTGCTGTGCTGCTTGAGGTCACCCAGGCCGCTCATCTTTGTGTAGAAGGCGCGCGCGGCGATGGCGGGCGTCACGGCGCCGCCGGACACAAAGGCCCACTTGATCTCGCCACTCAGCGCCGACGCGGAGCTGCCGGGCACCACCGTGTAGGCCGCGCCGACGTCGATGTCGAAAGGCAGGCCCTTCTGGACGCGGATGGTCGCGGTCGGCAGCACGCTGGGCACATCTTCGTTGCCGGCGGCGCGGCGCAGCACATCGCGGCTTTGCAGCTTCGAGCCACCCACGCTCAGGTTCACATCGAAGCCAGTGATGCCCAGCCCTTCGGCAGGCGCCATGGGCTTGAAGGCCAGCGCGGCACTCAGGTCTTCGGCCACCTGCTTGAACTCGGCCTGCGAGGCCAGCAGTTCCAGCGCATCGAACTCATAGGCTTGTGCGGCGGTGCCGGCCGTAGCCAGCACGGCACCCAGCAGGGCGGCAGCGGCCTTGGGCATCATCTTCTGAGGGGCGGCGGTGATTGGCATGGAAGCATCCTTTCTGTTCTGACGGTCCAGGAGTGGACCACAAGCTGAAAATGGGGCGCCGCACAAAAACAACGGCAAGGGCAAGGACGTCACTGGCGGTCGAAGGTGTCCACGCACGCTGTGGACGCAGGCGATTCTCGCTGACCATCGCCCTGGGCATCGCCGTGCGAGAGCTTGTCAGGCGTCCGCATGAAACCGTAAGTGCCTGCGATGCCGATGCTCAGGCCCAGCAGCAGCATCTTCCAGCCCCCACTGCGGCCATGCGGCGCATCGCGCATGTGTGACTTGCCTGTGTTGTCCGGCGCGTCTGCCGGCATGCTCGCTTCCCATTCCTGGATGAGCGCGCGGCCGCGGTCATGGTCGGCCTCGTCCACGGTGACCCTCACCAGGCCTGCGGCCGGCAATTCGCCGACGGCACCCTGGAGGTGTTCACCCAGCACATGGCCGGTGATGCCATGCTGCTTGAGCAGATGGAGGATCATGTGCGCCTCGACCGCGTTCGCGGCCTGGTACAGCGTCCTCATCGACCATGTCCCTGATCGTTCGTCATCGCCACACCCATTGCCAGATGGAAGATGGCGACATCATAGTGGGCGCCCGGCATGCGCCCCTTTGCCAGCGGGGTGCCGATGGTCGTCACCATCGGCACGGCCCGCTCAAGCGCCAGCTTTACTGCAGCTTATACGGGGCAGACCACGAGCCACCGTACTGGCATTGCTGGAAGTACCCGCCACCGATCGACACGACCGCGTTGAGGGAATAGCTCTGATCGGCATAGGTGCAGGTGTTGGTGGCCGCGCCGGAAACCTGGGGCAGTTCTTTGTTGGAAATGACACGCATGATGAATGACTCCAAAGAGTGAAGAGAACAAGAGAAAGCAGGGCCGGCAGATTCGACATGCACTGACCGAACCGGACGCGCTACCAAGGCCATGTCCCGCGGCCCTGCGGGAAACATCCGTCGACATGGCCTGGGCGCCACTGTCTTGCATCGCTTCTCCATGCGCCACCCGGTGTGGCGTCTGCGTTCCCTAAGGCTAGGGGCCCCTAGGAGGGGGCGCGCGATGGGCTCATGGCTTGCCGGCAGCCGCCTGACGGCGCAGTGCCAGCAAGGTCACGGCCTGCACGGCCAGGGCGCCCATCACCGCCATCGCGAAACCCATGCCCACGCCATACCTGGCCAGGCTGGCTGCCAGCAACATGCAGAAGGTCGCGAAGGCAAAGTAGCCCCACACCATGTTGCGCAGCAGATCGACCGTGAAGCCCGCACCCGACTGCCGATGCGAGAACACCGCCAGCACCACGCCCAGTACGGGGAACATGGCCAGCAAGCCCGACCATCTCGGCCCGGCGTCGCCAGCGAGCCACGTCACGACCAGCACCAGCGCGGCGCCCGCCACCATGCGCAGCGACATCTCCAGTGCCGGACGGCTGCTGGCGCGGTCTCGCTCATCGACATGCCGCGCAGCGATGCGTGGAAACAGGCGACGCGCCACCAGCAGCACGGCGAGCAAGGCCAGCGCAGCGGGCAAGGCCGCTGGCGACCACAGGCTCAAGCCGTACAAGCATGCGGCGTAAGCGCCCAAGCCGCACAGCAAAGCCGGCGCCCACGGCCGGCGGCTGGCCGCCCATGCATAGCCCAGGCCGAAAGACAGGTGCGCCAGGATGGCCAGCGATGTGGCGCCGGCTGCTGCGGCACCGAATGCCGAGCCCTGCTCGACACTGATGAAGAAAAGGATCGGCCCCGTGACCACCGGAAAGGCCGACAGCCATCCCGCGACCGATGGCCCCCAGATGCGACCCGCCATCGTGATGCCCCAGATCAGCAGCGGGACCAGAGTCAGTTTCAGCAGCAACAACATGAAGGAAGACGGGGATCCAGCAGCTCAGCGGTCCACATCGTAGTAATACAAATCTGCAGCAGCCCTGTCCTGTCCCGTGAAGATGCGGCGCACCAGGCTCGGGTTGCGAATCAGATACCAATCGCCGAAGCGGTCGAACTTGCGGCAGGAGGTCATGATCCCGTGCTGCCAGACCGTGCCATAACGCTGGCCACGCCGGCGCCCCAAGGCCTTGAGGCGCCGCGCAAAATCCAGGTCTTCCACGCTGATCAGCTTTTCGTCGAAGCCGCCCAACTCTTCGAAGGTCTGCCGCAGGCACCAGAACAGCCCCACCGACACGCGTTCTTTGAAGGCATGGGGCAAGACCATCAAACCCGTGCAGACGATGCCCAGCGACCAGCGCTCGGGCCACATCGCCACGCCGCCACCCACATAGCGCGGATCGTGGACATGGGCCAGCACGGCCGAGACGGTGTGCTCGGTCATCCAGCTGTCCGCATCGATGGTGCACACGGCCGGCGCACGGCCACCTCTGACGGCCGCATTGCGCACGGCGGCAATGCACTTGCGGTGCTCCTCCACACAGACGGCACCCAGCGATTCGGCGATGGCCTGGGTGCGATCGGTGCAGCGGTTGAGCGCGACCACCACCTCGATGGTCTCACCAGCACGCTGGGCGGACGCCAGCGCGTGCTCGATGCAGCGTCCGATATACCGCTCCTCGTTGTGCGCGGGGATGGCGACGGTCAGGGCAGGGGTGGGTGTCATGCGCCCTACTTTACACACCGGCCATGGTCGGGATCGCGCCAGCGGCCTGCACGCCCCCGGCGTCTTGCGGATAATGGCCAGGCATTCCCCCCCACAACCGATGAACCGACGCCAGCAAGTCACGCTCTTTGTCAGCCTGTTTCTGATCGGTTCAGCCGAAGTGATCGCCAGCCCGATGATGGGTCAGATGGGCCGCAGCTTCGGCGTCCCGTCCGGTCAGATCGCCTACCTGCCGGCCGCTTATGGCCTGGCCTACGGCCCCTTCGCCTTGCTGGTCGGGCCGCTGTCCGACCGATGGGGGCGCAAGCGCCCGCTGCAACTGGGTCTGCTGGGCTTCGGCCTGCTGTGCGCGGCCATGCCCTTCGTGGACCAGCTCTCCACCGCCGTG
>CAYPUS010000133.1:0-8616 GCA_964413815.1 uncultured Aquabacterium sp.
GCCCTGGCTCAAAATTCAATCGGCACGGTGGCTCAATTTTGAATCGGCGCCAACAGAACCGCCAAGCCAACTACGCCTCGGCGCTCTTACGTGTCGAAGAAGATAGACTTTTTCAACACATCAGGGCAACATGTTGAATGCGTCGACATGTCCCAAGAATGTGTCGAAAAAGAAGCATAGTTTCGACACATGGCCTTCGACACCCAAACCCCATACAACACGCTTCCTAGCCTGCCCCCTGTTGGAGACATCGAAACGCGCGCGGTGCTCAAGGCATGCATCGAAGCACGCGCCGCCGTCGCCGAGGTCAAGGCCGCAGGCCTGCTCGTGCCCAACCAGGGGGTGTTGATCAACAGCATCCCCTTGCTTGAAGCCCAGGCCAGCAGCGAGATCGAGAATATCGTCACCACGACGGACCAGATGTTCCTGTTCGATGGAGCGAGCGAGTCCGAAGCCGACCCCGCCACCAAAGAGGCGCTTCGGTATCGGGCCGCACTCTGGCAAGGCTTCCAGCAACTCAAAGACCGCCCTTTGAGCACCAACACGGCCGTCCAGATCTGCCGGGCCATCAAAGGGGTGGACCTCGACATCCGCAAGACCCCTGGCACCACCCTGCGCAACGACCGCACAGGTGAAGTCATCTATACCCCGCCTGAAGGCGAAGACCTGCTGCGTGACAAGCTGGCCAATTGGGAACAGTTCATGCACGGCGCAACGCCAGGGAGCGATGCGCTGGACCCCTTGGTGCGCATGGCCATCGGGCATTACCAGTTCGAAGCCATCCATCCCTTTGTAGATGGCAATGGCCGCACGGGCCGAGTACTCAACCTGTTGTACCTGGTCGACCAGGGGCTGCTGGACATCCCGGTGCTGTACCTGAGCCGTCACATCATCCGCAACAAGGCGGATTACTACAACGGCCTGCTGGCCGTGACCACCGATGGCGCATGGGAGCCGTGGATCCTGTACATGCTGCGCGGCGTGGCCGATACCGCCCGCTGGACCACACGCAAGATCGTGGCCCTGCGATCCCTGATCGAAGAGACCGCAGAGCGCATGCGCACGCAAGCCCCCCAGATCTACAGCCGCGAGTTGGCCGAACTCATCTTCGTGCGACCGTATTGCCGCATTGCCCACCTGGTCGAGGCGGGCCTGGGTCACCGCCAGACGGCGAGCGTGCACCTCAAGCAGCTCGTGGCCATTGGTATCCTTCGAGAACACAAATTAGGGCGGGAAAAGCTGTTCCTCAATCCCGGCTTCATCGAGTTGCTCAAACAAGATTGAACGGTCACGCTATGCAGCACCCCTTCTTCACGGGACCGCAAGAGCACTTCTTTCGGCCTTTGACACACGGAGACAGGGAGTGCTGCGCCACCGTGCTCAGAAATCTGTTTGACCGCATCCATGGCCCCAACGCCGACTACTCTGAAGCCCTGACACGCGATGTGGTCCTCAACATCATCTTGCAGGCCCTTTCGGATCCTCTTCTTCGTGCTTCGGTGTTCGACATGGCACGGGCAACCACAGCGGACGAAGAACGGCTGTATGCCAATGAGTTGTTGCGCAAATTGAAGGAGCACGGCTGGCTGGAGGACTACAAGGACCCCATTGACCTCAAGCCCACACTCAAACTGACCCGTGCTGGCAAAGTCATGTCGGAAGCCTTGTCCAGCTTGGACAACTCCCGCGGCAAAACCCGCCAGCGCAACATGCGCTCCGCCAAAAAAGCACTGTCGGCCTTCGTCGCCAGCCACGATGCAGACGAGTTGCTCGATGCCTATGACTTTGCCGCCCGCGTCGTCCAGGATCTGCAAGACGACATCGAGTACTTTCGCAGCCTCATCCAAAGCCTGACGCGCGAAGCCCTGGCGCAAAAGGTCGCTTGGGGGGAGTTCAATGAATTCATCGACAAGCGCTTTGCCAAGGAATATGCCGTGCGTCTGGTGGCCGACTCCGCCGAGCGCCACCGAGGTCAGCTTATGGAGTTGCTCGACACGGCCAGAGCCTTGCCACAAGAGGTTCGAGCCGTGGTCGATGAGCACCTGCTTCAACGCGCGGCCTGGCTCGAAACGCATGCCACCTGGCGCAGCCCCACGCTGTGGCTGTGTGACCGCATGGAAAGCATGGTGGATGCCGCCTGCAACCTCAAGCTGCCCATGTTGCGATCGGAGATGAACAACTATGTCCGACGCTTCACCAGCCTGCTTCGGCAAGCGCTCTCGTTGGACTATGGTGCCGAATCCGCCTTGGGGCGCACCATGAGCTGGCTCAAAGAGCGTGAGGCAGATGAACGGAGTGACCTGCTCGAAGCCCTGTGCGCACGACTGGGGACGACCGAGGTGAGGCTACCCGGGACCGGGATGCGCTGGACCGTCCGCGACCGCGACATCGAACACGCCCCATTGGGCGCCTTGGAGGTCAGCGAAGCCAGTCGAATGGAGGCATTGATGCGGCGTGCCGAGGCGCAGGCCTTTGCATTCAGTGACCAGGATGTGCTCTCGGGCCTGCTGCCTCACCTCGCAGGCGGGCGCTTGTCGCTGGACCAGTTGCCCATCGACAACGCGGTGGATGCCGTTCGCATCCTGCATGCCGTTGGTGCAGCCCGATCGTCCGAAGGGCGACGCTTCATGACCGCCCGCAAACGCGCGGACAAGGTGGAAAACGACTTTTTCACCGCCGACAATTTTGAACTGGAGGCCGACCTCTCGGCCTTGTCTTCGCCCACCGAGCCCACTTGATCAGATGCTGCAGTCGCTTCAACACTACCTGGAAGCCCGCCTGAGCACCGAGGGCGCGGGCAACATCAAGCCCGATCACTTTGCCGAGCTGGCTGGGCGATTGCTTGCCAGCGGTGTGCTCTGGCGCGACTATTCCAAACCCGAGGCACAGGCGTATGACGCAGCTGTGCAATGCGAGCAACTGCTGCGCGAGTACTTTGCCGCCATCGGTTTTGTGTTGACCCATGACCTGGATGCGATGCTGTTCCGCTTGTATCCCCCTGGGGGCACGGGCGATGGCGAGGACGATGGCGTCAAAAAGCTCAAGGCACGTTTGAGCTCCACCTTTGTGGCGGCCTGTGTGGCCCTGCGCTTTCTCTACACCGAGGGGCTCACGGGCAAACGCGAACTGATCGATGAGCAATTGGTCATCAGCCTGGAAGAGCTTTCGCAAGCCGTGGTGTCACTGCTGGGGCATGCCTTGCCCGCGTCCGCATCTGAACGACTGGCTTTGCTGCGCGACCTCAAGAAGCACCGCATCGTGCGTTTCCACGAAGGCGACGACGCCGGGCACATGGACATGCTGCTCGGTGTGCTGCGCCCTGTCATGAGCTTTGTGAGCGATGAGGCATTGGAAGACGCGCTGGCACTGGCCAAGCAGGCCGCGCAAAACCGTCGTGCCCGTGCGCCCAAGGCAACCCCGGCGCCCGCAACCGACACACCCGTCGACAACGAAGGCGGCGCATGAAGATCGCCAAACTCATCACCTGGCAATGGGGATCGCTGGACAGCCGCGAGTGGGACTTTGCCGACACCGTGCTGCTGACGGGCGAATCGGGATCGGGCAAGTCCACCTTGCTCGATGCCATCCAGACGCTGTTGACGGCGGCGCACCACCATCTGGTGCAGTTCAACATCGGGCAGGATGAATCCACCCAAAGCCGACGAGGGGGCAAAGAGCCTCGCACCTTGCAGGCCTATGCCTTGGGCCAACAGGCGGACGGCGTGTTCCTGCGCAAACGCTCGACCAGTTATGTGGCCTTGGTCTTCACAGCCTCGCCAAAGGAGGACGATCAAGAGAACACCTTCACGGCCATGGTCGGCGTGGAGGCCCACGAAGATGGCGGCAAGCCCATGCTGTCCAAGAGCCAGTTCTTCATCGTCCGCCAGGCTTTGGGCCTGACGCAACTGCTGCGTCCAGCAGGCGACATGTTGCCCGCATCAGCCTGGCCGCTCAAAGAACTCTATGTGCAACTGCAGCAGCAAGCCAAGCTGGTTCAGCGCTTTGAAGACAAGACCAACTACCTGACCCACTTGTATGGCGCGCTGATGGGCAAGACCTCACTGTCCGAGCCCGAGGCATTCCGGTCAGCCAAATCGCTGGTCAAAGCCATGGCCTACAAGGAGCTGGGCAACGTCAATGAATTGGTGCGCGATGAAATCCTGGACCCCCATGATTTCAGCAAAGACCTTGACAAGATGCGCGAGCTGATGCGCTCGATGGCGGGGCTCAAAGCTGAAGCCGAGCGGCTGCAGTTGAACATTGATCGCCTTGAAAAGGTCGAGCAGTCAGCCCAGCATGTGCTGGCTGAGGCTCGGCGCTTTGTGCTGACCACCATCGCCTACGCGACGCGCGTGGTCATGGAGGCGGTGTCTGAGTTGGAAACGGTTCAACGCCAGATCACAGCGCAACACAAACGCAACGCCGCAGCCAACGAACGCCTGGCTCAGCTGCAAAGCACCCGCACCTTGCTGGATGGGCAACTGCGCGCCATCGAAGACCGCCTCAAAGACAGCGATGTGGCACAGCGCAAGCGCACGCTGGAAGACGACATCAACCGCCAATCCGAGCAGTTCCGCAAGGGCTGGTTGCAAATACACCAAGCTGCGACGGCGATGACTGGACTGGCGCGCAGCCTGACCCAGTTGCTGGCGCTGGACTTGGACCCAATGCCTTTGCTTGCCCAGGCTGTGGACGCCTTGCGGCCATCTGGCCAAGCCACGCTGGCAGCCTGGCAAACCATGCAAGAGACCTTCTTGCAAAGCGAGGTGGCGCTCAACGCTGAGCTGCCTGCGTTCGACCTGGAAGCCTTTGATGCGGACCTGGACCGACTTCGACAAGGCATCCAAGGTCACGATGAGGCGCTCACCAGTGTGGTGAGCACTGCTTTGGGCGAGCTGAACCACCAACAGCGGCAACTTCAAGATGAGCAAACTCAGCGAGAGGCTGAGCTTCGGTCCTTGCAGAAGGGGCAGCCCCCGGCGCCACCACAAGTCATGGCCGCATTGGACATGCTGCAGCGTGAATTACCCAAGGCCAGAGCCCATCTGTTGGCTCAACTGGTTGAACCTCGTGACACCAAAGGCACGCCTTCATGGCAACAGGCCATTGAAGGCTACATGAATGCCGACCGCTTCGCCATCATCGTAGAAGCAGGTACAGAAGCTCATTGCACACGGTTGGTCAAACGGCAATTCCCTCAGCGATCACCCAAGGTCGTGCAGGGCAGCAAGGCCATGGCGGACACAGAGGGCCGCAGCCTGGAGGCCAGGGCCATCATGCACGAATTGGTGTGCACCCACCCTGTGGCCAAGGCCTTCTTGATGGCGCAATACGGCCGTGTTCGCAAGGTCGATACCGAAGATGAACTCAGCCGCACAGCACAAGGGCTGATGATCGAAGGCGTGGGCAGCCGAGGCTACGGCATGTTCTCTTGTCGGATGGACGAGCGAGAGCTGGTCTTCGGTCAGGCATCGCGCCAGCGCCGCATCGCCTGGTGTGAAGCTGAACTCATCCGCCTTGACCATGACATCCAGTCGATTGATGCGCTCAAACGATCACTCAATGCCATCCATCGCTTGTTCGTCGGGGCACCGTTCACCCCGTTTGCACCCTTGATGCAAGACGTGCTGACGGCCCAGCTTCAGCACGCAGACGCGGCGCGAGCGCTGTCCACGCTGGACCTCAGCTCGATTGCCGGACTGGAGGGTGAGCAACAAGCACTGCAAACACGCATCCAGGCCAATCAGAATGAACACAACAAAGAACAACAGGCCATTGGCGCCGCCAACAGCAAGCTGGGTGACTTGCAACTGCGCCAACAGGCCCTGCTAAACCGCTTGCCTGCCTTGCAAGATGAGCAATTGAACGCCACGGTCTGGGCCAGCCGCTTTGTGCAAGGCGCCCCCGGTCAAGCCACCGAGCGCCAGTTGTTGAACGAGGCCCAGGTCTTGGCGGACGACCCTGACACCAGCCCGGACGCCATGCGCCAACGCATCAGCAGCATGAACAGCGTGTTGCCGGTGTCTTTGCGTGAGCTCAACACCCAGGTGCAGGCCTACCTGGTGGGCGCCCGCCATGAGCAAGAACGCTTTGTGTTCGTTGAGCCACCACGCAGTCAGGACAAAGGCCACGACAAACTCGAAGACATCCTCAGCGCCTTGCTGAGCCTGCTGCAAAACGTCGCCGAGCAATTGCATCGCCAACGCGCCATAGGGCTGGCCGAAAACAAACAGCACTTGGCAGAGGGCGAGCGGCGCTTCAATGAGGTCTTCACCAGCAGCTTTTGCTTCAAGGTGCGAGACCAGATACGCCAAGGCGCATCCACCCTGCAAAAGCTCAACCGCGAACTGCGCAACATCCAGTTCGGCACGGACACCTACGCGCTGGACTGGGACTGGATCCCACGCCTGCAAAAGGTCTACGATTTCTTTGAAGTCGTAGAAAGCCTGGCCGATACCTTCGAGAAGGACCAGGTGTCGTTGTTTGACTCGCCCCGCCTGGGCGAGGTCCACCGCGACACCGCCCACGAGATCCGCAAGCTGCTGCTGGCCAACGACCAAGGGGCCTCCGAGCGGGCACTCAAAGAGCTGGCGGACTACCGCAACTATCGGCGCTACGACATCATCAGGCACAGCCCTGTGGGGCAGACCAGGCTGTCAACCTGGGGAACAGGCTCTGGCGGCGAGCTGGAGACCCCCTTCTACGTCGTTCGATCAGCCGTGCTGGCGCACGCCCTCGGGCACTTTGGCCGCGAACGCCAAGGTGCACCCGCATTGCGCCTCATGCTGTCAGACGAAGCTTTCTCGAAAATGGACGAGTCACGCTCACGCAGCGTGTTGCAGTTCCTCTCAAGCACCTTGGGCTTGCAGCTGATTGTGGCCATGCCCACGTCGAAATCCGGCGCGGTCAAGCCCGAGTTTGAGAAAGAGTTCACCTTCTCCAAGGTGCTGGCTTCGCGTGATGGCAAAGAGTTGTTCGTCAGCGAGGTTCAAGAGAAGGCACTCAAACGAGATGCCTTGAGCGCGCTGTGGCGACACCACGCCGAGCAGGCCCGCGCTGCCGCCAAACGAGACTACCTGGCTGCGCAATCGGGCAGGGAGGTACCTGATGCCTGACCCAGATCCCTTCCTCTTTCGGCTTGCCAGAGCGCTGCTGGACAAGGCTGAACGCACGGGCAACGAACAGGGGGCGAAACTCAAGCTCGACCGCAAGCACGTGCCGGAGCTGTACGGGCACATCGATGCCGATGCTCAGCAGGCCATCGTGCTCAAGCTGGAAAAGCTGTGCGCCCTCGGCTGGACGGCGCTGGACCTGAGCAAGCCACGCGACTTTGCAGGCTTCACTGATCGCAACCCCCATCTGGTGTTGCTCGATTTCGACGCCCTTGCCGCGTGGTGCGGGCATCAACGTCGAGCCAACGCTTGGCATCGGCAGCTGATTCAACACATCGAGCACAGCGGTGTGTTTGGCGGACCTGGCAGCAGCGTACAAGCAGCCCTGCTGGACTACTTGGTCAAGAGCCCTCTGCACGCCTTGGAAGGCTGGCCCCTGCAAGAGGCCACCGATTGCTTGCTCGCGCTGCATGCACTGTGCGTGTCGGGTCAGACCATGCCGCTGAGAGAGGCCTCTGCGCGCGTCTTTCATGCGCGATCCAAAGTCCTGGATCATCGGGAAGAACTGCTCCGTCTGCTGGGTGCCGCATCAGGCCAACTGTTTGAAGCACCGATCCAGCTGCTCATGGCATTTCCTGAAGAGCCAGAACATTTTGGCGCTGTGCTGTTTGTGGAAAACCTCGTCACCTTCGAGCGCATGGCCGACCATCGGCAAGGAGACTGGGCCGACATGGCACTGGCCTATGCCGCCGGCTTCAAGGCAGGGGCCAAGCGCCTGCGCCACCCACAAGGATGCCGCATCTACGCACGCCAATCTGCGGTGCCCACCCAGGCCGCCCTGGAGCGGGCCGCGCGCTGGCTGTTCGACAATGCCGAGATGCCGGTCTTCTTTTTTGGCGACCTTGATTTTGCAGGGATGCAGATCTTGGGCAGATTGAGAGAGGGCTTCCCCCAGGCATGTGCTTGGGAGCCTGGCTATGCACGATTGGCAGACATCTTGTCGCACCGACAAGGACATCCGCCAGAAACGGCCGACAAATCAGGACAGATGGACCCAGGCATCACCGGCTGCACCTATGCAGACAAGGTGCTGCTGCCGCTGATGCGTCAATCACAACAATTTGCGGACCAAGAGAGTTATCTGGTCCGTGCATGAACAGCGTGCAAACGGCTGACGCCGACAAGGTTTCAGTAGCTTCTTCCCGAGTGACCACAACCTTGGCGTGGACTGGATCAGTGCACAAGACGGCTATGATCACCCTTGCAGGTTGTCGCCACTCTTTTGGCGCGATGTAGGCCAGTCGCGTCGGCTGATTCATCAGTTGCGGAATGTTTGTGTCACCACAGTTGGCAAGTCCTTGATTTGTATGAGCGAACGTCGCATTCACGTTGACGCCCTACGGGTGACACCAAAAGTGAAATCTGTGCCACGTAAGTGAAATAGTGCTGATGTTGGCGCCGATTCAAAATTGAGCCACCGTGCCGATTGAATTTTGAGCCAGGG
>CAYPUS010000134.1:0-8075 GCA_964413815.1 uncultured Aquabacterium sp.
CTGCTGGCCCAGGGCTTTGTGCGCCCGGCCGCGTCAGCTTTGCCGCGGTAGTTCCATCAGCGCGGCAGCCGCGCCGACATCACCTGGCGGCGCATGGCCGCGTGGTCGGCCGGGCGCACAAAGCCCTGGGCCAGCAGCTTGTCGGCGGCTTGCATGTAGGCCTGTCGGTAGGCATCGTCGGTGGGGTAGCGCTTGCGGATGTCCGCAGCGGGCAGCGGCACCGTGTTGCCGCCGGCCAGACAGGCAAAGCCATCCCAGGTGGACAGGCGCTTGGGCAGGTTGCCGAACAAGCCATGCCGCGCCAGCGGCACGTCCAGCTCCGGCAGGCGCACACCGCCGAGCGCATGCCCCATGGCATCGTCCTGCACCCAACCCCATTCGCTGCGCTGCATGCGCGGGGCCTTGGCGGGGGCCTGGCCCGTGCGCACCCAGGCGCGCAGGCCGTGGATCGCCGCGTGGGCAATGTGGCGCATCGGCATGTCATTGACGGGCTTGCGGCAGCGCGCCGGCGCCAGGCGCTCCTTCAGGCCCTCCAGCGCCCGCGCGCCCTCTTGCATGCCCTGCCCGAAATGCGCTGTGGCGGCCACCTCCCAGTAGCGCAGCCTGTCGGAATCGACCGTCTTGGAGGCCTCCTTGCTGAACTGGATCTCGGCCTCGCTCTGCACGATCATCACCGGCACATCCAGGTCAGCGCGGATGCGGAAATAGTAGGTGTTGATGTCCCAGCGGTTGAGCGGGATCGCGGCCCACGCCGCGCCGTGCAGGTAATAGCCGTCGAAGGCCTTGCTGCGCGCTTGGAAGGTGTTGATGTAGGTATAGAGGAAGGAGCCTGACTGCGAGTAGCCCGTGCCCAGGAGCTGGGGCGGGTTGTTGCCTGTGCCCCAGTTGGACGCCAGGCCACGCACCAGCCGTGCCGCGTCGGTGAAGACGTCGAAGCTGCGGTCTTCGCTGCCGATGCGCGCGCGGACGTAGCGCGCCGGATGGGCGTCCTTCAACGCATCGATGCTGGCGGGCTCGGCGCTCACGCCGACCCAGGCATAGCCTTCGCGCAGCAGCTCTTCGCGCGTGGCGATCCACACGCCGTCCAGGTCGATGCCCAGCGAGGTGTTGAACCACTCGACCAGCACCGTGCCGTTGAAGCGGGCAGGGTCCTGAGGGCGCCGCACCAGGATGCGGGTCTCGTACGCCTCGGCTTCATTGCGCAGGGCAGGGGTCCAGCGGCCATCCGCGTTCCAGTCACTGGCCTTCGAATAGGTGGCGGCCTGGCCCCGCAGCACCAGTTCTTCTTCGATGTAGCCCAGGGCGCGCAGCGCTTGCTGTCGGCTGCTCGCGGGGGTGCCCGCGGGGGCCGCGCTCAGCGTCGCGGTGCTGGCGCCGCCCATCGCGCTGGATGCCGCCTGGCTGGACGCATTCGGGCTTTGGGCCATCGCAAGCTGGGCCGCCAGCAGCAGTTGCGCACCGCACGCCAGCAAGGTGCCCATCAGCTGCGGGCCGGCACGTCCGTGAAGGGTGTCGCAAACAGCCATGGCGGTGTACTGCCCCGCGTGTTCAAGCCTGTCTCAGGCACTCGATGATGCTCAGGCGCGCGGCGCGCCAGGCCGGCACGAAGCCGCCGAGGACGCCCATCATCAGGGCGAAGCTCATGGTCTGGCTGGCCACCAGCCAGGTGAACTTGAACTGGAAAGAGGTTTCAGAGAACGTTGTGAAGTTCAGCGTCGAGATGTTGACCGCCTGCATCATCGACGCCCCCAGCAGCCCGACCAGCCCACCCACCAGCGACAGGCCGAGCGACTCACCCAGGAAGGCGATCAGGATGGCTTCGCGCCGAAAACCCAGCGCGCGCAAGGTGCCGATCTCGCCGATGCGCGAGGCCACGGCCGCGAACATGGTGATCATGGCGCCGACGATGGCGCCGATCGAGAAGATCACCGACAGCGACAGGCCCAGCATCTTGATCACCTTGGTGGACGATTCGGATTGCTCTTCATAAAAGCGCTGCTCCAGCTTGACGTCCAGCTGCAACTGGGGGTCGTCTGCGATGGCCTTTTGTATCCCGTCGAAGGCCTCGATGTTCATCAGCTTGAACACGATCGCCGAGTACACCGCGCGGCGGAAGGACTGCATCACCTGGTCGGAGTCGGCCCAGATCTCGGAGTCGAAACCGCTGCGCTGCGCATTGAAGATGCCCACCACCGTCCATTCGCGGCCAGCCATGTTGAGCGTGTGGCCCACGGCCATGTTGGCGAAGGATTTGGCCGTGGCGCTGCCGACGATGACCTCGGTCGTGCCGGGGCGGAACATGCGCCCCTCGGTGATCTTGACCTGCGGCCGGATGGCCATGCCGATGTCGGTGGTGCCGCGCAGCGTGACGTTGGCCGTCTCGGTGGAATCGCGCTTGAGCATGTTGTTGAGCACGGCCACCTCGCGCACCACCTGGCGGCGGCCTTCGCCGTCGGTGGCGATGCCGGGCAGGGCCTCGACATTGGCCGCCTGGATGCGCGCGATGGCCGAGTTGATCTCGGCCCCCGCGCCTTTGCGCAAGGCGATCACGTTGTCGGGCTGGCCCGTGGCCACGAAGGTTTCCTTGATGCCTTCGGACATCATCAGCACCGTGGCGAACACGAACACCACCAGGGCCATGCCGCCAGCGGTCAGGAAAGTGGTCACGCGGCGCACCCAGAGGTTGCGCATCACGTAGGAAAGGGGGATCGCTCTCATGGCTTGTGCGTGCCCTCCGGCTCAGGCCACGTGGCGCAGGCCCTGGACGATGTCGATGCGGGACATCTTCCAGGCGGGCCAGGCGGCGGCCACCACGCCGACGAAGAGGGAGGCGAGGATCTGATAGACCATGGTTTCCTGCGAGACCTCGAAGGTCTTGGTCATGTTCGTCTGGTAGACGAAGCCCATCGCCAGCGGGAAGGTCATGGCCACGCCGATGGCGCCACCGATGATGGCGATCATCATGCTTTCGCCGAACAACAGCTTGACGACGAAGGCGGGCGAGAAGCCCAGGGCCTTGAGCGTGGCGTATTCGGCCAGGCGCTCGCGCGCGGTCATGGTCATGGTGTTGGCCATCACGGCCATGATGATCAGGATCACGACGAAGCTGACGGCCTGGATGGCCAGCAAGATGGCGTTGCTCATCGAGACGATGCCCAACTGGAAGGCCTTTTCGGTCTCGGTGCGCGTCTCGGCCACGGAATTACGGAACAGCGCGTCGATCTCCTGGGAGATCATCGATGCACGGGCCGGCTCCTTGATGCCGACCATGAACAGGCCCGCCTGGTTGGCCGCGCCGGTGCCCAGGCGCTTGCGCACATGCTCGGCCACAAGCCCCCAGTGCATGAACATCAGCGTCTCATCGGCGCGGCTGTCGGCGCCGGTGTAGATGCCGCGGATGTTGAAGGTCCAGTTGCCCGGGTAGATGGTGCCCGACAGCGGGATGGTGTCCCCCACCTGCCAGCCGAAGCGCTGGGCGATCTTGCGCCCGACGATGGCCCCCTGGCGATCGGCCATGAAGGCCGCCTTGGCCTCGTCGCTGAGCACGTACTCGGGGTAGAGCTTGAAATAGCTGGCGCCGTCCACGGCCAGGCGGGCGAAGAAGTTGCGCCGCTCGATGTAGATGCCGCCGAACCAGTTCACCCAAGTCACGTCGGTGACGCCTTCGATGTTCTTGATCTTTTCAGCGTAGTAGACCGGCAGCGGGTAGCCCACCGAGATGGCGCTGCGCGTGATCAGCCGGGTGGACGAGGTGGCGTCGGCACCCGCATACCAGGCATCGACGATGGTGCGAAGCAGGCCGAAGGCGCTGATCGCCACGATCAGGCCGACCATGGTCAGTGCGGTGCGCAGCTTGTGGCGGAACGCGTTCTTCAGCAGTAACTTGAAGATGAACATGCGGGTTGCGAGGGCCAGCCGTCAGTGGTCTGCGCCGGGGTCGTCGACCAGCACACCCTTTTCGAGGTGGATCATGCGGCTGGCGCGGGCTGCCGCCTTGGGATCGTGGGTGACCATCACGATGGTCTTGCCCAGGTCGCGGTGCAGTTCGTCCATCAGCTTGAGGACTTCCTCGCCGGTGGCGCGGTCCAGGTCGCCCGTGGGTTCATCGGCCACGATCAGGGTCGGGTCGGTCACCAGTGCGCGCGCAATGGCCACGCGCTGCTGCTGGCCGCCGGACAGCTCGTTGGGGTAGTGGTCCATGCGGTCGGCCAGGCGAACCATGGCCAGGCAGGCCTCGACGTGGGCCTTGCGCTGCTTGCGGCTCAGGTTGGTCAGCAGCAGCGGCAGCTCGACGTTCTCATAGGCCGTCAGCACGGGCATGAGGTTGTAGAACTGGAAGATGAAGCCGACGTTGGCCGCGCGCCAGTCGGCCAGGGCGCCTTCGTCGAGCGTGGCGATGTCCACGCCATTGATCTTGATCGTGCCCGAGCTGGGCTGGTCGATGCCGGCGATCAGGTTGAGCAAGGTGCTCTTGCCCGAGCCGGAAGGGCCCATCAGGGAGACGAACTCGGCGTTGCCGACTTCCAGATTGATGTCCATCAACACGGGGATGGGCTGGCCGCCACGTGTGTAGGTCTTGGTCAGGTGGTCGATCCGGATGACCGGTTCCTTCTTGGCGCTGCTGCTCATGGGGCTGGCGACTGCTGAGCCCGCCCTTCAGGGCGTGCCGATGTGGATGCGGGAGCCGTTCTTCAGCGAAGCCGGCGGTGCGCTGACCAGCTTGTCGCCGGTCTTGACGCCGCCGGAGATCTCGCGCAGGTCACCGAGCTTGCGGCCGACCTTGACGGGCACTTCCTCGGCGGTGAAGCGGCCGTTGTCATCGGCCTTGAGGCGGTAGACGAAGGCGCTGCCACCGCGCTCGGCGATCGCGTTGGCGGCCACGGCCGTGACGGGCTGCTGGTCGGCTTCGGTGATGGCCTGCGAGAGGAAGGCGACCTTGGCGCTCATCTCGGGCAGGATGCGGGGATCGAGTTCGTCGAACTTGATCTTGGTCATGACGGTGGCCTTGGCGCGGTCCACCGTGGGCACGATGCCGGCCACGCGGCCACGGAAGCGCACGCCAGGCAAGGCGTCCAGCGTCACTTCGACGGGCTGGCCGACCTGGGCCTTCGAGAGGTTGCCTTCCGACACGTCGGCCTCGACCTCGAGCGTGCTCATGTCGGCCATGGTCACCACCGCGCCCTGGGCACCAGCGGCGCTGGACATGGGGGTGATGATGTCGCCGACGTTGGCGTTCTTGACCAGCACGACCCCGTCGAAGGGCGCGCGGATCTCGGTGTATTCCTCGGCCACTTCTTGCGCCTTGAGCTGGGCGCGTGCCTGCTCGACGGTGGCCTCGGCCGCGGCGTGGGCGGCGAACGCGGCCTTGTTCTTGGACAGCGCGGCTTCGACCGACTGGGCGGAGACGAAGCCCTGCGCCTCGAGGCTGCGGGCGCGGGCCAGATCCGCGCGGGCCTGGGTCAGCTGCACGAAAAGCTGCTTGGCATTGGCTTCGGCCTGGAGCACGGCGGCCTGGGCGCCGAGGATGCCGGCGCGGATGTCGCTGGCGTCCAGCTTGGCGATCAGCTCGCCCTTTTGCACTTGGGAGCCCTCACGCACCCGCAGCTCGACCAGACGGCCAGAGGCTTTGGATGCGACGGACGAGCGGCGCTGTGCCACCACATAGCCCGAGGCCGTCAGCTGCACATACTGCTGGGAGGGGGTGCTTTGCACCACGCTGGTGGTGGTCACATCGGCCGAGCGCGGCACGACGTAGTAGGCGGCGACGCCGGCCGCGATCAGGCCAGCCAGCACCCAGGGCAGCATGCTGGGGCGCTTCTTCGTGGCAGCCTGAGCACCTCGGTCAATCTTGAGCTTGGAAAGGGCCGAGGCGGCTGCGGGGGCGTCAGTCATGGTTGTCACAAGGCTAAAGATGGGGATTTTGCACTGTCTCTTCCCCTATAACGATCCGCGTTGTGCCGCCCCTTGAACGGATGGCCAGCACTGGTTACTGGGGTGGACAAATGGGCCGTGGTGTGATTTGGGAAGAGGGCTCTGGCCTATCGTGTGTCAGGAATGCATGGAGGATGGAAGGGACGGGTGGAAATGCTCGCCATCGTGATCGCCATGGTGCTTATAGGAAGCGAACTTCCTAGTCAATCCGGGGTGGACGAAGCCTAAGGCAGTCGGCTTTTGTCAAAGCTAGGGGAAAGCCAGGGAGACCCTTCAAGTAGATGGGGGCCTCGCGAAAGCGGTCACGGTCGCTCGGTGCGGTGCGGTGCGGTGCGGCGCTTGCGCGGGTGCTCAGTGCGGCTTGGATGCGCGCAGCGCGGAGGCCGCCTGGGCCAGGGCCGTGATCGCGGCCCAATTGCCCGCCTGCACCTCATTGGCCGGTGTCAGCCACGAGCCGCCCACGCAGGCCACATTGGGCAGCGCCAGATAGTCGGGCGCCGACGCGGCCGTGATGCCGCCAGTCGGACAGAACAGGGCCTGCGGCAGGGGGCCGGCCCAGGCCTTGAGCATGGCGGCGCCACCCGCTTGCTGCGCGGGGAAGAACTTGAGGCACTCGAAGCCCGCATCCATCGCCGTCATCAGTTCGCTGGCGGTGGCCACCCCGGGCAGCAGCGGGATGGTGGCCTTGCCGGCGGCGTCGAGCAGGCGCGCGGTGAGCCCCGGCGAGACCGCGAAACGCGCACCGGCCCGCGCCGCGTCCTCCCACTGTTCAGGCGTGGTCACGGTGCCCGCGGCCACCACCGCATCGGGCACATGCCGGGCGATGGCGCTGATGACGGCCAGCGCATTGGGCGTGCGCAGCGTGATCTCCAGCACCTTCACGCCACCGGCCAGCAAGGCCTGCGCAAGCGGCACGGCGTCCTCTGTGCGTTCGATCACCATCACCGGGATGACTGGGCCGAGTTGCAAGATGGGCTTGATGCGCTGGTTCTGGTTCGGCATGTGGCGGTTGGCGAGGGTTGGCGAGGGGGTAGGGGCCGGCGGTCAGGGCGTCAGAGCATGGGCGGGCAGGGATTGGCCCGGGGGGCGCCCTGGTGGTCGGCTTCGTCGACATGCAGGTCGAAGCCGAAGGTCATGGCACCTTGCTCGGCGCCGCTGACCAGATGCCGCATGCCGGTGAAGAGTTCACGCCCGATGCCATGGGCATGGCGCAGCGGATCGGGCATGGCCGGCTGGCGCGACATCCAGTCGGCTTCGGCCACCTCGGCGCGCAGCACGCCGTGCACGGCATCGACCTCGATGATGTCCCCATCGCGCACCCGGCCCAATGGGCCACCCGCGGACACCTCGGGCGTCACGTGGATGGCGGCCGGCACCTTGCCGGAGGCGCCAGACATGCGGCCATCGGTCACCAGTGCGACCTGGAAGCCTTTGTCCTGCAGGTTGGCGAGGGTGGGGGTCAAGGCGTGCAGCTCGGGCATGCCGTTGGCGCGCGGCCCCTGGAAGCGCACCACCGCCACGAAATCGCGGTTGAGTTCGCCACGGCGGTAGGCGGCCAGCATGTCGTCCTGGTCGTCAAAGACGATGGCTGGCGCACGCACGATGCGTTGCGCGGGCTTGACGGCCGAAACCTTGATCACCGCGCGGCCCAGGTTGCCGTGCAGCACCTTGAGCCCGCCATCGGCGGAGAAGGGCGAGGACATGGGCCGCAGGACCTGCTCGTCAGCGCTGGTGGCCGGCGCATCGACCCAGACCAGCCGGGTGTGGCCGTCGACTTCCGTCAGCACCGGGTGACGGGTGTAAGCCCACAGCCCCTGCGAGCCGGGGCGTGAGCCGGTGGCCACCGTGTTCACGTCGGCATGCAGCAGGCCGGCCTGCAGCAGTTCGCGGATCAGGAAGGCCATGCCGCCACAGGCATGAAAGTAGTTCACATCGGCGCTGCCGTTTGGGTAGACACGGGCCAGCAAGGGCACGACACCGGACAGGGCATCGAAGTCGTCCCAATTGATCAGGATGCCGGCGGCGCGCGCCATGGCGACCAGATGCAGGGTGTGGTTGGTCGAGCCGCCCGTGGCCAGCAGGCCCACGACGCCGTTGACGATGGAGCGCTCGTCGCTCATCTCGCCGGCGGGCGTGAACTCGTT
>CAYPUS010000134.1:8085-8584 GCA_964413815.1 uncultured Aquabacterium sp.
ACCGGGGTGTAGTCCTGGCCGAGCCGGGTCAGGGCGGTGACGCGGCGGGCAGCTTCGCGCGTGAGCGCCTCGCGCAGGGGCGTGCCTGGGTTGATGAAGGCCGTGCCGGGCAGGTGCAGGCCCATGACCTCCATCAGCATCTGGTTGCTGTTGGCGGTGCCGTAGAAGGTGCAGGTTCCGGGCGCGTGGTAGGCCTTCTCTTCGGCCTCCAGCAGCGCATCCCGCCCGACCTCGCCGGCCGCGTGCCGCTGGCGCACGCGGGCTTTTTCGTCATTGCTCAGGCCGGTGGGCATGGGCCCGCCGGGCACGAAGATGGTGGGCAGGTGTCCGAAGCTCAATGCCCCGATCAGCAGGCCCGGCACGATCTTGTCGCACACGCCCAGACAGAGCGTGGCATCGAACATGTTGTGCGAAAGCGCCACGGCGGTGGCCATGGCGATCACATCGCGCGAGAACAGCGACAGCTCCATGCCCGGTTGGCCCTGGGTCACGCCATCGC
>CAYPUS010000135.1:0-3537 GCA_964413815.1 uncultured Aquabacterium sp.
GCGGCCGCCCAGAAGGGCGAGGTCGTGGCCATCTGCGCCAAGACCGAGGCCGAGCTGGCCGAGATGGAAGACGAGGACCGCGCGATGTTCCTGGCCGAGATGGGCCAGGACGAGCCCGGCCTGAACCGCCTGATCCGCGCCGCCTTCAAGCTGCTGGGCCTGCAGACCTATTTCACGGCCGGCGTCAAGGAAGTGCGCGCCTGGACCATCCACGTCGGCGACACGGCCCCGCAGGCGGCCGGCGTCATCCACACCGATTTCGAGCGCGGCTTCATCCGCGCCCAGACCATCTCCTTTGAGGACTACATCCGCTACAAGGGCGAACAAGGCGCCAAGGACGCGGGCAAGATGCGGGCCGAAGGCAAGGAGTACGTGGTCAAGGATGGCGATGTGCTGAACTTCCTGTTCAACGTCTGAACCGCCGCTCAGGCGGCCCTCGCGCCGCGCAGCACCCAGCCGCGTCACCCACGCGGCTTTTTTTTTGCCTGCGGAGATCCCCGCGCCGTACTTCGCAAAGCATGCGGCGAATAACTGAGGGCATGGCGAATAGAGCGCATTCTTTTTTCCTGCCGTATGGAAAACCGGCTCAAGCATGCGGGCCGCTTGCCGAAAACAGCGCACAGGGCGCGGCGGCACATCGCTGTTGTCCATGCTTTCCTTTTTTCGCTGCTTTCTCATCCCCTCTCGTGGCAGGGACGGTTCACATGAACTTCATTGCATTGATGCGTGGCTTCACCATCCGCACACGCATGTACAGCGCCATCGGCGTCGTGTTGTCCTTGCTCGTGATGGTCGGCGGTGTCGGGATGTATGGCCTGATGCACAACGCGGACGCCAGCCGCCTCTACCACGCCGATTCGATCAACGAAATCGACAAGCTCTCGCGCCTGCGCGATGCGCTGGACGAGGTGCGCCTGCACGAGAAGGACATCCTGCTGATGGCGGGCGACGCCGCCGGCACCGAGGCGGCCCTGAACGCCTGGCGTGGCGACATCGACAAGCTGGCAGCCTTGGCCCAAGGGGCCAGCGCGCAGACGCTGAGCGGCGAACTGGCCCAGTACCAGCAGGCTTTCGAGGCGCAGCTGAGTGTGGTCTCCGACGTGGCCACCCCGCGCAAAGACGCCCTGGCGGCCCTGGCACCGGCGCTCGCCTCGGCCGAGCGGCTGGGCGAGCAGCTCAACACGCTGAGCAAGGGCATGTCGGACAGGGCCGGCGAATCGATGGCCCAGCAGGAGCGCACCGTCGAGCAGACCATGGCCATGCTGGCCTGCGCCGTGGTGCTGTCGCTGCTCATCGTGGCCCCCACCACCATCCTCAACCAGATCGGCATCTGCCGCCCTATCGACCAGGCGCGCCAGTTGGCCATCTCCATCGCGCAGGGCAACCTCAACAACACGGTGGAGAACGAAGGCCGCGACGAAGCCAGCGAACTGCTGCGTACGCTGGACAACATGCAGCATGCGTTGCGCGACATCGTCACCAATGTGCGCGTGACGGCCGACTCCATCGCCGTGGCCTCCTCCCAGATCGCCAGCGGCAACATGGACCTGTCGAGCCGGACCGAGAGCACCGCCTCCAGCCTGCAGCAGACCTCCAATTCGATGGAGCAGCTGACGGGCACGGTGCAGCACAGCGCCGAATCCGCACGGCAGGCCAATGCGCTGGCCCAGGGTGCCGCCACGGCCGCCCACCGCGGCAACAGCATCGTCACCGAGGTCGTCTCGAACATGGATGAGATCGACAGCACCAGCAAGCGCATCAACGACATCATCGGCGTCATTGATGGCATCGCCTTCCAGACCAACATCCTGGCGCTCAACGCCGCCGTCGAAGCGGCCCGTGCGGGCGAACAGGGCCGCGGCTTTGCGGTGGTGGCCGGCGAGGTGCGCAGCCTGGCGCAGCGCAGCGCCACGGCCGCGCGCGAGATCAAGCAGCTGATCCTGGCTTCGGGCGAGAAGGTGGCCTCGGGCACCCGCCTGGTCCACGACGCGGGCACCGCCATGCAGGAAATCATCACCAGCGTACAGCGGGTCTCGGACATCATCGACGAGATCTCCAGCGCCTCGACCCAGCAGAGCCAGGGCATCGGCCAGGTCAACCAGGCGGTCTCCGACCTGGATCACATGACCCAGCAGAACGCCGCCCTGGTGGAGCAATCGGCCGCTGCGGCCGCCAGCTTGAAGGACCAGGCCCAGAGCCTGACGCAGGCCATGGCCGCCTTCCACATGTGACGCTTTGCCGCCCGGCGCGCGCGGATCCCGCTTCAGTTCCGTGCGGGCAGGCCGATATTCCCAGGAAACGCCCATCCGGCGTGCGCCGCCATCCCGGCTCGCATGACCGCATTTTTTTCACGAAGGACGAGCATGGAAACCCTGCAAGCCGCCCCCACCCAGACCTCTCCCGCGCGCGAACAGGCCGTCTCCGGCCTGGGCATGCGAGGCAGCGTCAACCGCCAGGTCCGCCATGTGCCCGCCGGCCGTGAATACCTCACGTTCCGTCTCGGCACCGAGGAATATGGCATCGACATCCTCAAGGTGCAGGAAATCCGCTCGTACGAGCCGCCTACCAAGATCGCCAACGCGCCGGCCTACCTCAAGGGCGTGGTCAACCTGCGTGGCGTGATCGTGCCCATCGTCGACCTGAGGGTGAAGTTCAACTGCTTCAACGACGATGGCCAGACCGAGATCAACAGCTTCACCGTCGTGATCGTGCTGAACGTGCGCGGCCGCGTGGTCGGCGCCGTGGTCGACTCGGTCAGCGATGTGATGCAACTGGCCGAGCAGGCCATCCAGCCCGCGCCCGAGATGAGCACCTCGGTGGTCGACACCACCTACATCACCGGCATCGCCAATGTGAACGAGCGCCTGCTGATTCTGATGGACATCGAGTCGCTGATGAGCAGCGCCGAGATGGGTCTGATCAACAGCATCACCGACCAGTAAGCGGGCCTTCCCCGCCCGACCTGCCCTACTCTGCCTGACGCAGGGTCAGCGCCACCGGACGGTGGACCACGCCACGCAGGCTCCACCACCCGGCCAGCCAGGCCAGCAGCGCCCCTGTGAGGGCCCCGAGCAGGGGCCACCACAGGGGCGCTTGCCATTCGAACTCGAAGACGCGATCGGCCAGCACCCAGCCGATGCCCAGCGCCGCGGTGGCCGACATGGCCCCAGCCAGCGCCCCCACACCCAGCAGCTCGACCCGCTGCACCGCCGCCAGCAAGGGCGAGGTGGCGCCCAGCGAACGCAGCACCGCCCACTCCTTGGCCCGCCGCTCGCGCGAGGTCATCAGGCCGGCCATCAACACGATCACGCCGGTGGCCAGGGTGAAGACGAAGAGGAACTCCACCGCGGTCACGACCTGGCCGAGCACGTTCTGGATCTGGCGCAGCGTGGCCGACACGTCGACCACCGTCACGTTCGGGTAGTTCTGCACCAGATCACGGTCCAGCTTGGCCCCGTCCGGCATGCGGAAAGAGGTGATGTAGGTGACGGGCCAATCGGGCATCTCATGGCGCGGCGCCATCACGAAGAAGTTGAC
>CAYPUS010000135.1:3547-8542 GCA_964413815.1 uncultured Aquabacterium sp.
CGACCAGTCGACCTTGCGCAGGCTGGTGATGCGCCCCTCGTGCATCGCCCCACCAATGTCGAAGCGCAGGCGGTCGCCCAGGCTCAGCCCCAGCGACTTGGCCAGCCCTTCTTCCACGCTGAAGGCATCGGCTTCGTCCGAGCGGTAGACGCCGGCCACCACGGGGTTGTGATCGGGAGGCTGGCCCGCGTAGCTGAGGTTGAACTCGCGGTCGGCCAGGCGCTGGGCCCGCTGGTCTTCGTAGTCCTCGGGGCGCACAGGCTTGTCGTTGATGGCCACCAGGCGGGCGCGCACCATCGGATACCAGTCGAACTGATTGACCCCTGCCCCATGGAGCAAGGCCTGGAAGGATTCGACCTGATCGGGCTGGATGTTGATGACGAAGCGGTTGGGCGAATCGACCGGCGTGGCCTGGCGCCAGCTGTCGACCAGATCGGTGCGGATGAGCACCAGCAGCATCAGCGCCAGCAGGCCGACGCTGAGCGCGCAGACCTGCACCACGCTCTGGACGGGTTGGGCCGTGACCTGCCGGGTGCCCAGCGTCCACCAGGTGGGCAGCCAGCCCGCCATGCGGTCGGCCAGCCTGCGCAACACCATCACGGCGATGAAGCCCAGCACCGCGAACAGCAGCATGGCGCCCACGAAGCCGCCCAGCGCGATGCCGCCCATCTTCACATCGCGCGCCACCGCCATCAGCATGCCGATGAGGGCGATGCCCCCCAGCAGCCAGACGGCCGTCGACAGCGGCTTGAGCGTGCCCAGGTCACGGCGCAGCACCCGCAGCGGCGGCACCTTGGCCAACTGCAGCACCGGCGGCAGACCGAAGCCCAAGGTGAGCAGCACGCCCACGCCCAGCCCCAGCGCGATGGGCTGCCAGCCCGCCCCCGGCAGGCTCACGCCCACCAGGTGCGCCAGCAGTTCGACGAAGATCAGCTGCACGCCCCAGCCCACCGCCAGGCCGATGGCGCTGGCCAGGAGGCCCACCAGCGCGAACTGCAGGCCATAAGACCAGGCCATCACGCGCTGCGGCACCCCGAGCACGCGCAGCAAGGCGCAGTCATCCAGGCGGCGCTGGGCGAAATCGCGCGAGACCAGGGCCACGGCCACCGCCGACAGCAGGCCGGCCAGCAGCGCCACCAGGCGCAGGAAGAGGCCCGCGCGGTCGAGCGTGGCGCGCATCTCGGGGCGGCCCTGCTCCAGGGTGTCCACCCGCACGCCGCGCATGGCGCCGGCCTGTTCGCGCGCCTCGGCGATGAACTGCTCCACCGCGGGCGCGTTCTCCCGGATGGGCGGCAAGGCGGACACCGCACCGGCATCGCCCGGCCGTGCGGGGCCCGCCACCATCAGGCGGTAGGTCACGCGGCTGGCCGGCTGGATCAGCTGGGTGGCGGCCATGTCGGATTCGCGCAGCATCACGCGCGGCGAGAAGCTGATGAAGCCGCCGCCCCGGTCCTGTTCGGTCACGATGACGGCGGCGATGCGCAAAAGCGATTCGCCCAGCCAGATGCTGTCACCCACCTTCAGGTTCAACGCCAGCAGCAGGCCGGGATCGACCCAGACGGTGCCCGGCGCCGGGCCGCCCGCGGGCGCCTTGCCAGTGGGGTGGGCACGGCCGTCGTCACCCAGCTCGCCGAGGGTGAGCTGACCACGCAGGGGATAGTTTTCGCTGACGGACTTGAGCGCCACCAGCTTGGCCTCGCCGCCCTGTTCGTCCGTGGCGCGGGCCATGCTGGCCAGCACCGCCGTGCGGGCGGTGCGCAGCTTGAGCTTCTCGGCGGCCTGCGCCAGCGTGGGCGGCACGGGGAGATCGGCCACGACCACGGCATCGCCGCCCATCAGCTGCGCCGCGTCGCGGTTCAGGCCGCGCTCGATGCGGTCGGCGAAGAAGGCCACGGCTGTCAGGGCGCCGACGGCCAGGATCACGGCCAGCATCAGAAAGCGCATGGTGCCGGAGCGCAGGTCGCGGCGCGTCTGGATCAGGGCCCAGCGCCATGCGGGCAGATGGAATCCGGCGGGATCAGGCTGGTTCATCGGGGCGTCGAAGTGGCAGATTGAGGAATGGGCAACACCGGCGCAACGGCGGCGCAACAACGGCGCAGCGGCGGGCCGCCGATTTGCGCGATCATGTCAGCTTAAATCCAAAGTTCGCACCCTTCCCCGCGCATGCCCGTCAACTATCTGCGCACGCTCACCGCACCGGAGCGCACGCGCCGCAGCAACCTGCATCTCGGCATCTCGCTGGCCTTCGTTGCCGGCGCCACCAACGCAGGCGGCTTCCTGGCGGTGCGGGAATACACCTCGCACATGACCGGTGTCGTCTCGCTCATGGCCGATGAGCTGGCGCTTGGACACATCCCCCTCGTGGTCGACGGCATGGCATCGCTGCTGGCTTTCGTGCTCGGTGCGGCCACCTCCGCCATCCTCATCAACTGGGCGCGTCGGCGGCAATCCCGGCACGTCTACACCCTGCCCTTGTTGCTCGAAGCGGTGTTGCTGCTGGCATTCGGCGTGCTGGGCGCCACCCATCACCTCATCGGCTCGTCGATGCTGCTGACCGTGGCCCTGCTGTGCTTCGTGATGGGCCTGCAAAACGCCATGATCACCAAGGTCTCCAATGCCGAGATCCGCACCACGCACGTGACGGGCCTGGTCACCGACATCGGCATCGAGCTGGGCAAGCTGTTTTACTGGAATCGCACCGATGCCAATGAGCCACGGCAGCAGGTGCGGGCCAACCGGGACCGGCTCAAGGTCCACCTGATGCTGGTGCTGTCCTTTTTCGTGGGCGGCGTGATTGGTGCCTTGGGTTTCAAGCGCGTGGGTTATGTGTCCACGGTGCCCCTGGCCATCATGCTGGCATTGTTGACCTCGGCGCAGTTCTTTCCAGCCCGGCGATAGACTGGCTGGATGACCGCTGTCGTACCCGCCCGTCCCCTGCCTTCCTTGTACCTTTCGCATGGCTCGCCCATGATCGCGCTGGAACCGGGGGCAGCAGGCGCCTTCATGTCGCGCCTGGGCCCGCGGATCGACGCCACCTTCGGCCGCCCCCGCGCCATCGTCGTGATGTCACCTCACACCGCCACACGGGTGCCCTGTGTGCTGGGTGGCGCAAGGCATGAAACGGTGCACGATTTCGGCGGCTTTCCGCCCGCCCTTTATGAAGTGGTCTACGACGCTCCGGGCGAGCCCGAGTTGGCGCGGCGCGTGGCCGCCCTGCTGGCCGAGCACGATGCCGCCGCGCAGTTGACCCCCCAAGGCGGGCTGGACCACGGTATCTGGACCACGCTGATGCACATGTACCCGCAAGGCGAAGGCGCGCCGGCCATCCCCGTCGTGCCGGTGTCGCTGACGCCCAACTCTTCTCCCGCTCACCTGATGGACCTGGGACGGGCCCTGGCGTCCTTGCGCAATGAGGGCGTGCTCGTCATGGGAACGGGCAGCCTGACCCACAACCTGCGGCGCTTCTTCACGCGCCCCGCGCCGGTAGATGCGCCGGAGCATGCCGATTGCGCGGCCTTTCGCGCATGGGTCCATGCGCGCACCCAGGCCAGCGATTGGGCGGCCTTGCTTGATTACCGCAACCAGGCGCCCCATGCCCTGGAGATGCACCCGACGGACGACCACTGGCTGCCCTTTTACTTTGCGGCAGGCGCTGGCGTGAAAGCCGGGGAAACGACTCCCGCCGCAGCCGTGCGCCTGCATGCCAGCGTCACGCATGGCCACATGGCCATGGACGCCTATGGCTTCGGCGAGGACGCGGCCCTGCTGGCCGAAGCCTGAGGGGCCGAAGCCTGAGGGCTGATCAAGCGCTGGCCGCGGCGAAGTCGGCGAAGGTCTTGTCCAGCTGCGCGATCCAGGCGGCCTTGCTCGCCTCGTCCACGAAACTGGCTTCGAAGCTGTTGCGCGCCAGCGTGTAGGCATCGTTGGCATCCAGATCCAGGTCGGCAAAAGCCGCCAGGAAATTCTGGTTCATGTAGCCACCGAAATAGGCCGGGTCATCGGAATTGACGGTGGCCTTCAGGCCATGCTGCAGCAGCGTCTTGAGGTTGTGCGACTTCATCGAATCGAAGACGCAGAGCTTGACGTTCGACAGCGGGCACACGGTCAGCGCCATGCCCTCATCCACCAGGCGCTGCACCAAGGCCGGATCTTCGACACAGCGCACGCCATGGTCGATGCGCTCGACATGCAGGATGTCCAGGGCATTGCGGATGTATTGCGGCGGGCCTTCTTCGCCCGCATGGGCAACCAGGTGCAGGCCCAGTTCGCGGCACTTCTCGAACACGCGCGCGAACTTCTCGGGGGGATGGCCGCGCTCGCTGGAATCCAGGCCCACACCGATGAAGTGCTCGCGGTAAGGCAGGCTCTGCGCCAGGGTCTCCAGGGCAGCCTCTTCGGACAGGTGACGCAGGAAGCACATGATCAGGGAGGCGCTCACGCCCAGCTCGGCCTTGGCCTTGCGGCAGGCGCTGCTCAAGCCCTCGATGACCACGCCGAAGGGCACGCCGCGCTCGGTGTGCGTCTGCGGATCGAAGAACATCTCTGTGTGCACCACATTGTCCGCCTTGGCCTTGAGCAGGTAGGCCCAGGCCATGTCGTGGAAGTCCTGCGCCTTGAGCAGCACCGAGGCGCCCGCGTAATAGATGTCCAGAAAGCTCTGCAGATCGGTGAAGGCGTAGGCCGCGCGCAGCGCATCCACACTGGGATAACTCAGGTTCACGCCATTGCGGTGGGCCAACTCGAAGATCAGCTCGGGCTCCAGCGAGCCTTCGATGTGCATGTGCAGCTCGGCCTTGGGCATGGCCTGGACGAGGGCGGGCAGCTTCGCGGCGGGGATGTGGAATGCGGGCTTCATGGCAGCGTCTCGATGTGGAAAAGAAAAAGCCTGGCTCTGAGGCAAATGCCCCGCATCGACCAGGTCGAAGCGGGGCATGGGGGCTGTACAAGGCAACGCGGCTTCAACGCCGCGCGCGCATCACTTGGCCGAGGGGATCA
>CAYPUS010000136.1:0-8537 GCA_964413815.1 uncultured Aquabacterium sp.
GTCACGCCCTCCTGCGGGATCTTGCGCAAGTGGCGGTTGGTGATCAAGTCGACCGCCATCCACTTCTCGCGCAGGACGATGTTGGGGTGGCGCTTGACCTCGGCCAGCAGCACGTCGTGGATGGCCTTGCCGGTGGCATCGGCCGCATGGGCGATGCGCCGCACCGCATGGCCGCCTTCGCGGGTCAGGTGCAGGCCCAGCGGGCCGGCGGGGTCGGGCGAGAAAGGCACGCCCCGCTCGACCAGCCATGCCACGGCCTCTGCGCTGTGGCGGGCGATGAACTCGGCCGTGCGTTCGTCGACCAGGCCGGCGCCCGCGTCCTGGGTGTCCTTGACGTGGGAGTCGATGCTGTCGTCGCTGCCCAGCACACCGACGATGCCCCCCTGGGCCCAGGCTGTCGCGGCTTCTTCCAGCTGGCGCTTGGCCAGCACGATCACGGGTTGCGTTTCCGCCAGGTGCAAGGCCACGGTCAGGCCGGCCAGGCCAGCACCGATGATGACGACGGGAAGGGGCGATTCAGGAACGGCGGACATGGGTGCTCGCAGACGCTGGCTGGCAGCGGAAAAGATGATTCTATCGCCGGGGGGTCGGCGCGGCAGGCCCGATCAGGCCCGGGCCAGCGTCACCGTGAAAGAAGTCTGACCTGCCTCAGACGAGACGGCAATTTGACCGCCATGTGCCTCGACGATCGCCTTGACGATGGCCAGGCCCAGCCCCGCCCCATCGCCATTGCGCTGGCGCGAAGGATCGACGCGGTAGAAGCGGTCGAAGAGCCGTGACAGGTGCTCGGGCGCGATGGTCTCGCCGGGGTTGGCGATGCGCAGCAGCACCTCGCCGCCGGGCGCTTCGCTCAGGTGGGCGCTGACCGTCTGGCCTTCGGGCGTGTGGCGGATGGCGTTGGACAGCAGGTTGCTCAGGGCGCGGCGCAGCATCAGGCGGTCACCGCGAACGGCCGCGGTGTGGCCGCTGATGCGCAGCCGGACCTGGCGCTCTTCTGCCCAGGGTTCGAAATACTCGAACAGCGCATGGACCTCGGTGTGCAGATCGACATCGGCCAGATCGGGGCGGATGAGCTGGTTGTCCGTCTGGGCCAGGTAGAGCATGTCGCCGATCATCTTGGCCATGCGCTCGTACTCTTCCAGGCTGGAATAAAGGGCCTCGCGGTAGTCTTCCTCGCTGCGTGGCTGGCTCAGCAGCACCTGGGTCTGCGTGACGAGGTTGGTGACGGGGGTGCGCAGCTCGTGCGCGATGTCGGCCGAGAAATGGCTCAGGCGCTTGAAGTCCTGCTCGATGCGCTCGAGCATGGTGTTGAAAGAGCGGGTCAGCTCGGCCAGCTCGATGGGCACATTCTGTGGCGCCAGACGCAGGTGCAGGCGATCGGCGGAGATGCCGCGGATCAAGGCGCTGAGCTGGCGCAGCGGCGCGTGCCCCTGGTAGACCGCCAGCCAGATGGCGCCGATGGCCAGCAGCACGGCCACGCCGGTGGCCATCCAGATGGTGCGCTGGAAGCGCGACAAAAAGTGGGCGTGGAAACCGGTCTCGGCAGCCACCACGGCGGTATAGGGCGCTTGACCAGGCTGGGCGGCTGGCAAGTGCAGCACCGCGCCACGGAAGGCGTGGGCGCCATCCTGCCACTCGCTGAGTTGGTGCACAGCCAGATCGCTGACGGCCGGCTGGGCTGCCACCACGCTTTCCAGCGTGGCGCCGGGCCGCGCATAGAGGATGTGCCCGGATGCATCGGCCACCATGTAGTAGATGTTGTGGTGACCGTGCGATGCATCGGCCAGTTGCCGGCTCACCACCTCGGCCGGGGTGCCCGGAGCCATCGTCGCCAGCGACTTCTCCAGCGACTGCTTGACGATGAGCAGCTCCTCGGCATCCTGCATCGCGAAGTGGTGTGCGATCAGTTGCTCGATGCCCCAGCCCAGGCCCAGGAAGATGGCGGTGATGGCCGAGCCGATCAGCAAGGTCAGCCGCGCGGCCAGCGAGATGGGCCGGCGCGTGGCCGCTCCGGCTTCCAGCCCGGACACCGTGAGGGCGGCGCGCTCAGGCATCGGCGTCGTCCGGCACGTCGACGCGGTAGCCCATGCCGCGCACCGTCTGGATCAACTTGGGCTCGAAGGCATCGTCGATCTTGGCGCGCAGGCGCCGGATGGCCACGTCGATCACATTCGTGTCGCTGTCGAAGTTCATGTCCCACACTTGCGATGCGATCAATGAACGTGGCAATACCTCGCCCGCCCGCCGCACCAGCAGTTCCAGCAGCGCGAACTCCTTGCCCGTCAGGGTGATGCGGGTGCCGGCACGGGTGGCGCGGCGCTTGGCCAGGTCCAGGACCAGATCGGCCACCTGCAGGCGATCGGCCTGCACGGGCGCCTGGCCGCGCCGCAGCAGCGTGCGCACGCGGGCCAGCAACTCGGCGAAGGCAAAGGGTTTGACCAGGTAATCGTCTGCACCCAGCTCCAGCCCCTTGACACGGTCCTCGACGCTGTCGCGTGCCGTCAGGAACAGCACCGGCGTGCGCTTGCCCGCCTCGCGCAGCGACTGGATGATGCGCCAGCCATCGATGTCGGGCAGCATCACGTCCAGCAGGATCAGATCGTAGTGATCGGTCATGGCCAGGTGATGGCCATCCAGGCCGGTGCGGGCCAGGTCCACGACGAAGCCGGCTTCGCTCAGGCCCTGGCGAAGGTAGTCGCCTGTCTTGCTTTCGTCCTCGACGACGAGAAGTTTCACGGTGTTGCGGTGCTGTGTTTCGGGTGGAGGATGCGCCGCCACTCTAGCGGCAAGCCGCGCTCACCCGGATGACCCGCACATTACAACATTGTCATCTTCGGGTCAGGTGCCTGTCGGGCGGGCTTGCGCATGATGCGGGGCATGCCCATGTCTGACAGGCTCTTCCCATTCTTCCGATCTGGCACCGCGGCGCTGTGGCTGCTGGCCGTGGGTGCCCCCCTGGCCGCCCATGCTGGCGCAGGCGAAGCGCTCCTGGCGGCCGATGTGCCGCACGCTTCCCGGTTGCCTGCCGCGGCAGCGCCTGCATCGGCAACGGTTTCTCACCCGGCCGATCTCCGGCAGGCCCTGGAAGCCGCCTGGCAACGCCATCCCCAGACGGCCGCCCTCGCCGCCCGGCAAACCGAAGCCCAGGCCCGCACCGAATTGGCTGACAGCCTCACGCCTTCGCCCGCATCGGTGGCCATCGGGCAGAAGACCGACCGCCTGCACGGCAACGAGGGCCAGCGCGAATGGGAAGTCGAAGTGGCCACACCTTTGTGGCTGCCCGCCCAGAAGGCCGCCCGTCAAGGCGAGGCGCAAAAAGGCGCTCAGTTGCTGCAGGCCCAGACCCGGCTGCTGCGCTGGCAACTGGCCGGCGAGTTGCGCGAGGCTTGGTGGGCCCTGGCCGCCGCACGTTCAAGCCAGGCCGTGGCACGGCAAAGGCTGGCCACCGCCGAGACGCTGGCCCAAAGCGTTCAAAGGCGCTATGCGCAAGGCGACCTGGCCAGGGTGGACGCCAACCTCGCGCAAGGCGAGCAACTCGCCGCCCAGATCGCGCTGCTGGAGGCCGAGCAGGCTTTGCAACAAACCGAGCAGCGCTGGCGCTTGCTGACTGGCGGGCGTGCGCCGGCCGAGTTGCCCGCCGAGCCGATGCCCCCTTCCGCGCTTTTGCCACCATCGCCGCCATCTGAGCCTGAGGCGCAAGACCTGGCGACGCACCCCCAACTCGAAGCCCTGCGCGCCGGCAGCGAATTGGCCGCCAGCCGCGTGGCCCTGGTCGATGTCAGCCGGCGGGAGGCGCCCGAGCTGGCACTCAGCTGGATCAGTGAACGCCGGCAGGCCGCCTTGCCAGCGGAGCGTTCGGTCGGCATCAAGCTGACCTGGCCGCTGTCGTCCTCGGCCCGCGTGCAGCAGGACAGCGCCGCCGCCCTGGCCGAGCTGAGCCAGGCCGATGCCGAACTGGCCCAGGCCCGCTTGCGCATCGAACAGGACATCACCCAGACCCGCCAGGCCCTCGCCGCGACCGAGAGGCAACTGAGCCTCGCACGCGAACGCCAGGCCCTGGCGGCCGACAACCTGACACTGGCGCAACGCAGCTTCGATCTGGGCGAAAGCGACCTGCCCATGCTGATGCGCGCCCGCAGCGAAGCCATCGATGCCGAAGCCAGGCTTCAGCAGCAACAGGTGGCGCGCGAGCTGGCGGTGTCCCGACTGCATCACAGCCAGGGGCTGCTGCCATGACCATGAGCCGATCCATGAGCCCTTTGCCTGCAGGCACCCTCCTTCGCACAGCCTTGCGCCGATGCCTTGCCCTTCCGCTACTGAGTGCGCTCTTGCTGGCGGGGCCCTTCGTCCATGCCCATGAAGGGCACGATCACGGCGACGATGAGCCTCCTGCGGCCTCGTCCATGCCCGCAACGGCGCAGCCCCGTGCGCACACGCAGACCGAGGCCTTCGAGATCGTCGCGGTGCTGAACGCTGCGGAGGGTGATCACGATGCCCACGATGCCGACGACGACGCAGACGCCCACAAGGTCAAGGCAAGCCACGCCACCCTGACCCTGCACATCGACGACTACGCCACCAACACCCCGGTCTCCGATGCCCAGGTCGAGGTGGAAAGCGGCGCCTTCCACGCCCGCGCGACCATGCAGGCGCCCGGCGTCTACACCGTGGCCGCCGACGCCTTGCGCCAGCCCGGCCAGCACCCCCTGACCATCTCCGTGAGCACCGCGGACAAGGACGATCTGCTGAACCTCACCCTGGACACCCGGCAGGTCGCCGCTGCACCCGCCGAACACGACGATCACTGGCCTTGGGAGGCCCATGGCCGCTGGACCTGGCCCTGGATTCTGGGTAGCGTGGTCACGCTGCTGATGGGGGGCGTCATCGCCGTGCGCATGCGGCGGCGGCGCCTTGGCCGCTTGCCCATCACCGCCCTGCTGGCCCTGATCGTGGCCGGACCCCTGGCCTTCGCCCCGCAGCCCTCGCTGGCTCATGGCGACGATGACCATGATCACGACCATGGCGAGCCGTCAGCCACCGCGCAGCCCGCACCGCACGCGACCACCGGCCAGGGCGACGCCCCCCGGCGCCTGCCCGACGGCAGCCTGTGGGTGCCCAAGCCCGTGCAGCGCAACCTGGGCGTGCGCACCGTGCTGGCCGCATCGAAGACCCACGCGCTGGCCCTGGCCCTGCATGGCCGCGTCATCGCCGACCCCAATGCATCGGGCAAGGTGCAGGCTTCGCAGGCCGGCCGCATCGAAGCCGGGCCGCAAGGCCTGCCCCTGCCCGGCCAGAAGGTCAGCAAGGGCCAGGTGCTGGCCTACCTTCACCCGACAGCCAGCAGCCTGGACCGCGGCAACCAGATCGCCCAACTGGCCGAACTGGACGCCCAATACGCCCAGGCCGAACGCAAGTTGAGCCGCTATGCGCAACTCGAAGGCGCCATCCCCCGCAAGGACATCGAGGCCGCCCGCGATGAGCGCGACGCGCTGCGCAAGCGCCGCGCGGCCATCGCCGCCAGCATGGGTGCGGCCGAGCCCCTTCGCGCCCCCATCGCCGGCACCTTGACCGCAGCACAAGCCAGCATCGGCCAGGTGGTCGAGGCGCGCGAGGTCCTCTTCGAGGTGGTGGATCCGGCGCGTCTGATGGTCGAGGCCCTGGCTTACGAGCCTGCGCTTGCGCAAGGCCTGGGCACCGCCAGCGCCACCTTGCCGGATGGCCAGGTGATCGCACTGCGGCACGCCGGCGGCGGCCCCCGCCTGCTGGACCAGGCCATGCCCCTGCTGTTTCGCATCACCGATGCCGGCACCACACCCCTGGCCGTCGGCCAGCCCGTGCAGGTCACGGCCAGCACCTCGCGCAGCAGCCAGGGCATCGCGGTGCCCCGCGTCGCGCTGGTGCGCAATGCGGCGGGCGAGACCATGGTGTGGCTGCACGCGCAGCCGGAAAACTTCACGCCGCGCACCGTGCGCGTTCAGCCGCTCGATGGCGCATCGGTGCTGGTCACCGAAGGCATCAAAGCCGGCGAACGCGTCGTGACCGAAGGCGCCAGCCTGCTCGTCCAGGTCCGCTGAAGATGTTCGACGCCCTGATCCACGCCAGCCTCCGCCAGCGCCTGCTCGTGCTGGTGCTCAGCGCCTTGCTGATGGTCTATGGCGCGCTGACCCTGCGCGGCATGCCCATCGACGTCTTCCCCGATCTCAACAAACCCACCGTCACGCTGATGACGGAAGCCGGTGGCATGGCGCCCGAAGAGATCGAGCAGCTTGTGACCCTGCCCATCGAGACCAGCATGAACGGCATGCCCGGCGTCACGCGCGTGCGTTCGGTCTCGGGCGTGGGCCTGTCGGTGGTCTACGTCGAATTCGACTGGGGCACCGACATCCACCTCAACCGCCAGCAGGTCACCGAACGCCTGGGCCTCGTGCGCGAGCAGCTGCCAGCGGGTGTCACGCCGCAACTGGGCCCGATCTCATCGGTCATGGGCGAGATCCTGATGATCGCCATCCCGGCCGACCCCGCCAAGGTCAGCCCGATGCAGGTGCGCGAGTACGCCGACTGGGTGATCCGCCCGCGCCTGCTGACTATCCCGGGCGTGGCGCAGGTGATCCCCATCGGCGGCGAGGTGCGGCAATACCGCGTCGAGATCCGGCCCGAGCAGATGCGCGCCCTGGGTGTCTCGCTCGACCAGCTCGGCGAGGCCTTGCGTGACTTCGGCGGCAACACCAGCGGCGGCTTTCTCGAAGCCAACGGGCGCGAGTACCTGATCCGCCAGATCGGCCGCACCCAGCGCATCGAGGACCTGCAGAACCTCGTGGTGAGCACCCGGGAAGGCCGCGCCATCCTGCTGCGGCAACTGGCCGACGTGAAGCTGGCGGCCGCCACCAAACGCGGTGACGCCAGCTACCGGGCCCGCCCGGCCGTGGTGCTGACGGTGCAGAAGCAGCCGGGCAGCGACAGCGTGGCCGTCACCCGCGCGGTCGAGCAGGCCGTGGACGCGCTGGCCCAATCCCGGCCTGAAGGCGTGGAGGCGCCGCGCTTCCTGTTCAAGCAGGCCAATTTCATCGCGCATTCGATCGACAACGTGCGCGAGGCCCTGCGCGATGGCGCCATCCTGGTGGCGGTGATCCTGTTCCTCTTCCTGCTCAATGTGCGCACCACCGTCATCTCGCTGATGGCGATCCCGATGTCGCTGCTGGTGACGGCGCTGGTCTTCCATTACATGGGCCTGTCGATCAACACGATGACGCTGGGCGGCCTGGCCATCGCCATCGGCGAGCTGGTGGACGATGCCGTGGTGGGCGTGGAGAACGTGCTGCGCCGCCTGCAGCAAAACCGCGCCCTGACCCGCCCCCGCCCTGCCCTGGAGGTCATCGCGCAGGCCACGCTGGAGGTGCGCACCGGCATCGTCTATGCCACCTTGATCATCGTGCTGGTCTTCGTGCCCTTGTTCGTGCTGCCCGGCATCGAAGGGCGGCTGTTCGCGCCGCTGGGTGTGGCCTACATCGTCTCGATCCTGGCCAGCATGCTGGTGTCGATCACGCTCACGCCGGTGATGGCCAACTTCCTGCTGACCGGGCGCGGCGCCCAGGGCATCCTGCATCGCGAGGGCGACACGCCACTGGTGCGCTGGCTCAAGGGCATCGACACCCGCTTGCTGAACTGGTCCTTCCAGCATGGCAAGGCGCTGCTGGCCATGGCCGCCATCTGCGTGCTGATCGCGGCCGCCTCCCTGGCCTGGCTGCCTCGCGCCTTCCTGCCACCCTTCAATGAAGGCACCCTGATGGTCAGCGTGACGCTGAACCCGGGCACCTCGCTGACCGAGTCGGGCCGCATCGGCGCGCAGGCCGAGCGGCTGATCGCCAGCGTGCCCGAGGTCAAACAGGTGGGCCGCCGCACAGGCCGCGCCGAGATGGACGAGCACGCGGAAGGCGTGCACACCTCCGAGATCGAGGTGGAACTCTCGCCCTCCGAACGCACCCGTGACGCCGTCATCGCCGACATCCGTGCGCGCCTGAAGGTGCTGCCCGCCGCCGTCAGCATCGGCCAGCCCATCTCGCACCGCCTGGACCACATGCTCTCGGGCGTGCGCGCGCAGATCGCGCTCAAGGTCTATGGCGATGACCTGGACACCCTGCGCGCCCTGGCCGAGGACCTGCGCTCGCGGCTCGCGCCCATCCCGGGCCTCACCGATCTGCAGGTCGAGAAACAGGTGCTGATCCCCCAGATCAAGATCCGCATCGACTACGAGCGCGCCGCGCAGCTGGGCGTGGCGCCCGGCGCGCTGCTGCGCTCGCTCTCGCACATGCTCGAGGGCGAGCACGTCACCCAGATCATCGAGGGCAACCGCCGCTTCGACCTGCTGGTGCGCCTGCCCGATGCCGACCGCGGCGTGGCCGAGCTGCCCCGCCTGCTGATCGCCACACCGAACGGCCATGTGCCCCTGTCGCAACTGGCCAGCATCGACGACAGCGAAGGGCCCAACCAGATCAGCCGCGAGAACGCGCGCCGCCGCGTGGCCATCTCCGCCAACACCG
>CAYPUS010000137.1:0-7637 GCA_964413815.1 uncultured Aquabacterium sp.
GCATCGCGCCCGAGCTCTACCTCAAGCGCCTGGTGGTCGGCGGCTTCGAGCGCGTCTTCGAGATCAACCGCAACTTCCGCAACGAGGGCGTGTCCGTGCGGCACAACCCCGAGTTCACGATGATGGAGTTCTATGCGGCCTGGTGGAACCACCGCGACCTGATGGACTTCACCGAAGAGGTGCTGCGCCACGCGGCCCGCTCGGCCGTCGGCTCGGCCAAGCTCAGCTATGGCGGCAAGGAAGTCGATCTGGAATCGCCCTTCGCGCGCCTGACCGTGCGCGAGTCGCTGATCCAGGTGGCAGGCCTGTCGCCCGAAGAAGCCGACAGCGCCGAGGTGCTGCGCGCCCGCCTGAAGGCCAAGGGCGAAGAAGCCCCCGCCCGCTGGAGTCTGGCCGAGCTGCAATTCGGCCTGTTCGAGGCCGAGGTGGAAGAAAAGCTCTGGCAGCCGACCTTCATCATCGACTATCCGGTCGAGGTCTCGCCGCTGGCACGCGCCTCCGACAACAACCCGGCCATCACCGAGCGCTTCGAGCTCTTCATCACCGGCCGCGAATACGGCAACGGTTTCAGCGAGCTGAACGACCCCGAGGAGCAGGCCGCGCGTTTTGCCGCGCAGGCCAGCGCCAAGGATGCCGGCGACGAGGAAGCCATGTACTTCGATGCGGACTACATCCGCGCCCTCGAATACGGCCTGCCCCCGACCGGCGGCTGCGGCATCGGCATCGACCGCCTGGTCATGCTGCTGACGGATGCGCCCAACATCCGCGACGTCATCCTCTTCCCCGCGCTGCGCCGCGAGGCCTGATAGAGCGATGGCGAAGACTGCCCCGGGGCTCAGCGCCGAGGCAGCCTGACCAGCAACAGTGCGCCGCCGATCACGATGGCGGCCACCCCGCCCCACACCGGCACATTCACCCGGTGGGTCTGCTCGACATCGACCTCGACCGGGCCGACCTTCAAGGCGGTGTCTTCCTTGGTATAGCTGAAGCCGCCATACACCAGCGCGAGCGTGCCTGCTATCAGCAGCACCGCGCCGATCCATTTGGTGAGAGTCATGATGGGTCCTCCATGCATTCAGAGTGGGCTCAAAAGGGACAGCTGCGGCCTGGCGGAATCCGGTCATTGGCCAAGCCCCAGCCGCTGCCTTTCGGTGCAAGATGCAGGAATCAGCGCCCCATGTCGCTCTTGACCTTGGCCACGCATTCGTCCTTGGTCGCGCCGCTCCAGGCGTCGCAGCGCTCAACGGCGGCCGCGTAGATGGCGTCGGCCTTTTCTTCAGCCGCATCGGCCTTGGCCTTGTGCGACTTCAGCGAGGACTTGGCGGATTCGGTGGCCGTGACCATGCGGGCCTTGGCATCCTTCAGGCACACGTCCTTGGCGTTGCCCTTCTGGTCATCGCACTGCTCCTTCTCCAACTCGTGCTGGGCCTTGGCGATGTCGACCTTGGCGTCGTAATAAGCCTTGAACGTGCCCTTGTAAGCCGCCTCGGCCATCGCGGTCTGGCGCGTGTACGAGACCTTGGCGCGGGCCTCGCAGATGTCTTCCTCATTGTCGGAAAGCTTGTCGCATTCCGCTTCCGCCCGCTTGAGCTCGGCCTTGGCGGCGTCCTTCTGCTCGTCGAACTGGGCCTTGGTGATGGTGGTGGCCGCCGTGGCGGGGGCGGTCATCGCGCCCATGCACAGCAGTGCGGAAAGGGCCAGGGCGAATGTGTTGCGTACTTGACTTGTCATTGTCTTTCTCCTTCAAGGTGGTGGGAGTGCGCTGGACGTGTCCAACTGCCCGTGCAGATTGCCTTGCCCCGCGCCGCGGCGCTGCCAGATGAGCGCGCTTTGCGTTGAAGGATTCATCTGACGCATGTCGGATGACACTGACAAGAAAACAGACCTTTGCCTGCACCGCGCCCTGGCGCAGGTGGGCAAGATCGGTGCATCACTTCCTCAGGAGACCGCCATGCTCAAGTGGGCCATCATCTTCGCGATCATCTCCCTGGTCGCTGGCGTGCTGGGCTTCAGTGGTGTCGCCGCGGGCGCGGCCGGCATCGCCAAGTTCCTGTTCGTGCTCTTCCTCATCGCCTTCCTCGTGGTGGTCGCGCTGATCGCCTTCGGCGTCAAGAAATTCACCCGCTAGCCGCGGCGCAAGCAAGCCGCTAGCATGCGGGCATGACAGCCCCCGCCTCCCCAAACGCAAGCGCAGCCACGCCCGCCGGCAGCCAGGCGCCCACCGAAACCCGGCTGGGCGTGTGCAACCTGTGCGAAGCCATCTGCGGCCTGCGCTACCAGGTGCGAGGCGGTCGCATCATCGCCATCCAGGGCGATGAGAAAGACCCGCTGTCGCGCGGGCACATCTGCCCCAAGGCCATCGCCCTCAAGGACCTGCATGAGGACCCCGACCGGCTCAAGCAGCCCATGCGGCGCATCACCGATGCCCAAGGTCAGAGCCGCTGGCAGCCCATCGGCTGGGACGAAGCTTTCGATCTGGTCGTCGAAGGCCTGGCCCGCGTGCGCGAACGGCACGGCAGCAACGCCGTGGCCGTCTACCAAGGCAATCCCACGGTGCACAACTGGGGCAACATCACGCATGGGCCGCTCTTTTTCGGGCAGCTCAAGACGCGCAACCGCTTCTCGGCCACCTCGGTCGACCAGTTGCCGCATCACGTGGTCGCCTACTGGCTGTATGGCCACCAGATGCACATCCCCATCCCGGATGTCGACCGCAGCCGTTTCATGCTCATCCTCGGCGGCAACCCGCTGGCCTCCAATGGCAGCCTGATGACCGCGCCGGGCATCCGCGCACGGCTCAAGGCCCTGCGTGAGCGAGGCGGCAAGCTGGTGGTGATCGACCCGCGGCGCACCGAAACGGCCGCCGTGGCCGACGAGCACCACTTCATCGATCCGGGCAGCGACGCGGCCTGGCTGCTGGCGATCCTGCACACGCTGTTCGACGAAGAACTCGTCGACCCCGGCGCCTTGGCCCCCATCCTCGACCATGTCAAGGCGGTGCGCGATGCGGTGGCGCCCTTCCGGCCCGAAGCCATGGCGGCACACACCGGCATCGATGGCGCCACCACGCGCAGGCTGGCACGCGAGATCGCCCAGGCTGACGGCGCAGTGGTCTATGGCCGCATGGGCCTGTCGACGCAGATGCACGGGGTGGTCTGCCAATGGGCGATCCAGCTCATCAACCTGCTGACCGGCAACATCGACCGCGAAGGCGGCCTGCTCATCACCTCGCCCGCCCTGGACCTCATCAAGATGGGCCTGATGCAGCCCGGGCACTTCGATGCCTGGCGCAGCCGGGTGCGCGGCGCGCCCGAGTTCGCCGGCGAGCTGCCCGTCTCGGTGATGGCCGAGGAGATGCTGGCGCCCGGCCCGGGCCAGGTGCGGGCCTTGGTGACGTCTTGCGGCAACCCGGTGCTGTCCACGCCCAATGGACGCCAGCTCGACCAGGCCCTGGCCGGCCTGGACTTCATGGTCGCGATCGATTTCTACCTGAACGAAACCACGCGGCACGCGCACCTGATCCTGCCGCCCACCTGTGGGGTCGAACACGACCATTACGACCTGGCCTTCCTGCATCTGGCGGTGCGCAATGTGGCGCGCTACAGCCCGGCGGTGGTGCCCGCCGAGCCGGGCGCCATGCATGACTGGCAGATCTTCAGCGAACTGGCCCGCCGCTACGCGCGGCGCGTGTGGGCGCTGGAGCGGGGCGGCTTCGTGCAGCGCCTGGCGGGCCTGGCCACGCGCAGCGTGATGGGCCGGCTGTCCCCCCAGCACCTGCTGGCCATCGGCCTGCGGCAGACGGGCCGTGGCCTGAGTCTGACGCAGTTGAAGGCCCACCCGCACGGCATGGATCTGGGGCCGCTGCAGCCCTCGCTGCTGGCCAAGCTCCAGCGTGCGGGACGCCGCATCGACCTCATGCCTGTGGCGATCCGGCAGGAGTTGCCGCAACTGGCCCATGCCTTTGCGGCGTCCAGATCGCACGCCGCCGACACCGCCGCTGGGCAGGATGCGCACGCCCAGCCCCCGCTCAAATTGATCGGCCGGCGCCATGTCCGCAGCAACAACTCCTGGATGCACAACAGCGAGCGGCTCGTCTCGGGCAAACCACGCTGCACGCTGTGGATGCACCCTGACGACGCCCTAGCCCGTGGCTTGTGCGACGGGCAGGCTGTGGCGGTGCAGTCGCGCGTGGGCGAAGTGCAGGTGAGCCTGCACGTCACCGAAGACATCCGGCCGGGTGTCGTGAGCCTGCCCCACGGTTGGGGGCACGACCGCCCAGGGGCGCGGCTGAGCGTGGCGCGGGCGCACGCCGGGGCCAGCATCAACGACCTCACCAATGACCGCCACACCGAGCGCATCAGCGGCAATGCGGCCTTCAGCGCCGTGCCCGTGTCGGTGCAGGCGGCCGCTGCCTAGAATGCGCCCATGTCACGCACCCTTGCCAGCGCGGAAATCGCCGCCACCACCGCCCGCATCGTCGTCGAAGAAGGGCTCGAATACGGCCCCGCCAAGCGCCGCGCGGCCAAGCAATTGGGCCTGAGTGGCCGCGCCGACCTGCCCGACAACGAAGAGGTGGAAGACGCCGTCTTCGAATACATCTCGGTGTTCTGCGCCGAAACGCAGCCGGCCGAGTTGCGCGCCCTGCGTGAACTGGCCGCGCTGTGGATGACGCGGCTGGCCGAGTTCCGGCCCCACCTCACGGGCGCCATCTGGCGCGGCACCGCCACCCGCCTGAACGATGTGCACCTGCAGCTGTATTGCGATGACAGCAAGTCCGCCGAGATCATGTTGCTCGACAAGGGCATGGACTACGACGTGGGCAGCGTGCAGGGCCCGCGGGGCGAGAGCGTCGACGTGCTGAGCATGACGGTGCCCTGCCCGGCGCTCAACGAGCCCATCGGCCTGCACCTGACCATCCTGGATGCGGATGACCTGCGCGGTGCGCTCAAACCCGACGCGCGCGGCCGCACCGACCGCGGCGACCTCAACGCGCTCAAGCGCCTGCTGGAGGAGGCGGCCTGAGCGCGCAGGCGTGCGCAGGCCTCAGCGCGGCGCCCCCCAGCCATTGGGACAGGTGGCCGGCGCTTGCCCCACGAGCACCTGGAGGAAATCGACCAGGTCATTGCGCCAGTACGACCACACGTGCTGGCCACGATTGCCACGGCAATAGCGGTGTGGGGAGCCGCTGGCATTGAGCTTGGCGTGGAACTGGTCGTTGTAGATGCCAGCCGCGTACTCGACCGCGTCGTAATACCCCTCTCCGCCGCCCGCATACAGCGCCAGCTTGATTTGCTCGCGTCCGTAGACATCGGCCTTCGCGTAAGGGTTGCGGTCACGCCAGGTGCTCGATGAATAGGGGCCGAAGACATCCTGCACGTCCCTGGCCAGCAGTTCGGGTCGCCACTCGCTGACATAGGCTGCCCCGAAGCCCAGGGTGACCGTGTTGGCGATCACCATCTGCTGCAGCACCGGGTCCTCGATGTTCATGGCCCCGGAGAAGCTGGCGACATGGCCGAACAAGCCGGGAAAGCGCGCCGACATGGCCAGCGCCCCATACCCGCCCATCGAGATGCCGGCAACCGCGCGCGTGGCCTTGGTGCCATGGGTGCGGAAGTTCGCATCGATCCACGGCAGCAGCTGCTGGGTGTAATAGGTTTCCCACTGGGGCTTGTAGCCCCCAGGCGTCGGCTTGACCCAGTTGGTGTACCAGCAGGCCTTGCCGCATTGGGGCATGACGACGATGCCCTTGTAAGACGAAGCATCGATCAGGGATGTGACGGTGCCGGACACCACCCATGGCATCGACCGGTCACGCGAGTCGCCCTGACCGTGCAGGAGGTAGAGCACCGGATAACGCTTGTTGGGCTGGCTGTCGTAATCTGCCGGCAGGTACACCGCCACGTGCACCTCCTCGTCCAGGGTGCCCGCGGTGGACGTCACCACGGCATTCCACAGCCGGGTCGAGCCTGTGGCCAGCGGATACCAGCCATTGGCGCGCAGTGACAGACCGTAGGCCGCAGGCTGCGGCAAGGTGGCAGGCGCTGCCAGGGCCGCACTGCTCAAGGCGCTGCTCAGCGCGCAGCTCAGGCCGGCCAAAGCGGCGCCACGGCGCAAGGAACGCAAGAAGGCATGTAACATGATTCAGACTCCTATCCCATGTTTGTGTGAGTGCCTATGATCGCAGGACCCGGCCACGCAATTGCAACAAATGGAAACAAAATGGACGCTGAGGCCCCTCCTTCGCTGAGCCCGCAGCGACACCTCCAGCAGGGCCTGGCCCGGCGCCACGCCCTGCTGTTGCTGAGTGCCGTGGCCGCCACCGGCGCAGGCCTGTACCTGGGTGTGCGACAACACGGCGCGCAGCAGTCCGAGGCCACCCCCGACGCCGACGCATCGGCCGACGCCACCCCGCAAGGCAGCAGCGCCCCTGCGGGCGAAGCGCCACTGCTCACTGCGGATGGCACGCTTTCGCCGGCTTTTTGGGAGCAGGTCTTTGACAGGCCGGACGGCAGTGCCCTGTCCCTCGGTCAGTACCGCCACAAGCCGCTCTTGATCAACTTCTGGGCAACATGGTGCCCCCCTTGCGTCAAGGAGATGCCCGAGCTCGACCGGTTCGCGCGTGATTTCGCGCCACAGGGATGGCGGGTGCTGGGCCTGGCGGTCGATGCGCCGACACCGGTCAGACAATTTATGAGCAAAGTCAGGGTAGGATTCGACATTGGTCTGGCCGGCTTCGGCGGGACCGAGCTGTCACAATTGCTGGGCAACCAGTCCGGCGGCCTGCCCTTCACGGTGCTGATCGACGCCCAGGGCCGCCTGCGGCATCGCAAGATGGGGGCCACCCGCCACGCGGAACTCGCCGCATGGGCCCGCGCCATCAAGGCCAGTTGATTCCCCTGAAATCCCGACAAACTTCCACATTTGCTTCCATTTGTGGCTAAAATCGGCCTACTTTCATTTCTGGGCTCTTTCTGAAGGTGTCATGCAGTGAGACACCCGCGCCAGACAGAGCCAGAGACCCATGCAGATTCTTGTCCTCCACGGCCCCAATCTGAACCTGCTCGGCTCGCGCGAGCCCCAGGTTTACGGCGCCACCACGCTGGAGCAGATCAATCAAGGGCTGAGCGCCTATGCCGCCAGCCGGGGCGCGACCTTGTCCGCCTTCCAAAGCAACCACGAAGGCGCCCTGATCGACCGTGTGCATGCCGCACGCACCGATGGCACCGCCTTCATCATCATCAACCCCGGGGCCTACACGCACACCAGCGTGGCCCTCAGAGATGCACTGGCGGGCGTGGCCCTGCCCTTCATCGAAGTGCACCTGTCCAACGTCCATCGGCGCGAGCCCTTCCGCCACCACTCCTACTTTTCCGACCTCGCCGAAGGCGTGATCGTGGGTCTGGGAGCGTCGGGCTACCGCCTGGCCTTGGACGCTGCCCTGGAACGTCTCGGTTCCGGCCTGAACCCAGGCCCTGGCGCGCCCGCGCGCGGCTGATAGCCGCCCTGCACACACGCCGCCACCGCCTACCCCCTGAGCACACCATTGCTCGCCGAATTGCTGGAGATCGCCCAACATGGACCTGCGCAAACTCAAGACCCTGATCGACTTGGTGTCCGAGTCCAACGTGTCTGAACTC
>CAYPUS010000137.1:7647-8341 GCA_964413815.1 uncultured Aquabacterium sp.
GCCCCCGTCATGCAACAAGCCATGCCGCAGCAGGCGGCCGCCACCCCCGGCGCCGCCGCCCCGAGCGCCGCACCGGAAGCACCGGTCGAGACCGGCCACGTCGTCAAGTCGCCGATGGTGGGCACCTTCTACCGCGCCTCCAGCCCCGGTGCCAAGGCCTTCGCCGAAGTCGGCGACCAGGTCAAGCAAGGCCAGGCCGTCTGCATCATCGAAGCCATGAAGATCATGAACGAGATCGAGGCGGACCAGGACGGCACCATCACCAAGATCCTGGTCGAGAACGGCCAACCCGTGGAGTACGGCCAACCGCTGTTCGTCATCGAATAAGGCCGGGCGATGTTCAAGAAAATCCTCATCGCAAACCGAGGCGACAAGGCCGCAGGCCTTGCGGCGCAGCCACATTGCGCCACGGGCGCAGCCCGTCAGGGCGATTAAGCCGAGGCACCATGTTCAAGAAAATCCTCATCGCAAACCGAGGCGAAATCGCCCTGCGCATTCAGCGCGCCTGCCGCGAGATGGGCATTCAGTCGGTGGTGGTCTATTCCGAGGCCGACCGTGACGCCAAGTACGTCAAGCTCGCCGACGAGGCCGTGTGCATCGGGCCCGCGCCTTCCGCGCAGAGCTACCTGCACATGCCGGCCATCATCTCGGCCGCCGAAGTGACCGATGCCGAAGCCATCCACCCCGGCTATGG
>CAYPUS010000138.1:0-2820 GCA_964413815.1 uncultured Aquabacterium sp.
TGCGCCGCGACCTGCACGCCTTGTATGACCGTGGATTGCTGTGGTTCTCCCCTGAAGGACGAGTTGAACTGAACCCCCTGGTTCGCGACCACTACGGAGAATTTGAGCACGCCGTTTTGGGCTTGCGTCCGACCTCGGCCACCTAGCAACAAAGAACCACGCACCTGATCGCGCAGATGCTCAATATCAAGAGGCACAGATCACATGGGTAACCGCAAGCTCTACATCATCGGCAACGGGTTTGATCTCTGGCATGGCATCCCATCCAAATATGCCGACTTCAAGGCATACGTTCGCCAACACGACAGGGAATTGCTTCGAACCGTTGATGACTATTTGCCCGCAGGAGACGACTGGAGCGATCTTGAGTCGGCGCTGGCCGATCTTGACATCGACAGCATCATCGACGATTTGAGCCAGTTCATGCCGTCTTACGGAGCCGATGATTGGAGCGACGCGGGCCATCACGACTTTCAGTACGAAGTCGATCGTGTGGTGCAGAGCTTGTCAAAGGAGCTCAGGCAGCAGTTTTCAGCATGGGTGCACCAACTCCCGATCCCCTCCCCTGCGACGGCACAGCGGCGCCTGTCTACCCTGGACCCCACATCACGCTTCCTGAGCTTCAACTACACACCGACGCTGCAGCAGTTGTATGGTGTCCCTGGCGAGCATGTTCTGCACATTCACGGCAGCGCCGACCGTCCGGACAGTGACCTTGTCTTGGGGCACGCGTGGAATCCTTCAACGCGCCCGTCGCTCAACGACCGCCATGACATCGAAGACTTGGACGTCCGGTTGACGGAAGCGCACGACATCCTTGATGGCTATTTTTCCAAGACGTTCAAGCCTTCTTCACGCCTCATCCAAGAGCATCAATCCTTCTGGACCGAGCAGCTTGATATTGACACGGTGTGTGTGCTTGGGCACTCACTGTCAGCCGTGGACGCACCTTACTTCGAAGCACTTGTCGCCGTGCCAACCATCGCGGCGGCCCAATGGTTGGTGGTCTGCCGCGATGAAAGCGAGGCGCCATCCAAAGCGGCGCTTCTGGCCAGATTTGGTGTGAATGGACCCAACATCAGCACCTGTCTTTGGTCCGGCATCTAGCGTCATCGGCATGAGCTAGGCATTCAATCAACCTGCCACGCACGCCGCGTCTTTGTACTGCTCCGTGCATGGCTCACTGCTCATGGTGCTCAGCACGCGATCCGCAATCACGCTGGGCTGTTCGCCTGCGAGGTCTGCCAGACAAGCCAGCATCGGCGCAGCCGTCACACCCGTGACCTGCGCCCACGCAGTGATCTTCTGCTCTAGGCTGACCAACTGCGAAATGCCTGCGGCCCTGGTTCGCACCACTGGCACGATGCGCCCTTCCAGCTTGACCTCGGCAGCCGCCCCCAAGGCCTGCTGAATGGCCTCGTGATTGACCTCGTGGCGATCCTCGTCCGCCACCGTCCACCTGACACGCACGAACGCCCCGGCAACGTCCTGTTGCGCCAAGGCATCCCGTAAGGCATTGATGTCAGGCTTGCCGTCAAACACAATATCCACAGTCCGCCGAGCAGGTGTCGGCTGCAGCGTGCAGACCGCTGACGAAGCACCCACCTCCCAAAGCAACCAGCCTTTGTCGCCATCCTCCCCATAGTGGAAGCGCCCGATGGAGCCCGCATAGGCGATGCGCTGCCGCCCATGCCGTCCGTCACAGTCCCACGCCTGATGTCGGTGGATGTGGCCCAGCATGAAAGCCTGGGCCTCAGCAGCGAACAATGCGCCCGTGGTGAACTCGTGGTCGAATCCGGCCATGGGCACGCCGTGCTCGCTCAGGCAACCAAAGACGGTGCCATGCGATACGCCGATGGACGGCACGGCTAAGGACTGAGCGCGTCGGTGGCTCTCGGCAAACCCGGCCAGCAGTAAGGCCAGGTGCTCGCCCACTGCCTCGGCAGCAGCCCCCGCCCCCACCGTGGCCGCCACAGCAGCCTTGTTGACCGTGGGCACGCAGCTGAAAAGGGTCATGAGCCCATCCGGCAGCACATCGAAGCGCCAGCCTTCCGAAACCTGCCAACAGCCATTCGGCATCAGCGCCACCTGTCCAATCTGGTCGGCCACATGAACAGGGTAACGCCCGCCCAGAGATTTGAAGATGGACAGGGTGCCAGGAGGCTCGTGAGAGAACGTGCCTTGCAGCATCAGCACCGGGCAGTGGTCTGCCAGGCGACGCACCTGCGCCACCAGGCGTTCGGCTGCGGGCGAATGCAAGTCCAGGGCGTGATCGGTTGAATCCCCGGACAGCACCGCAGCCTGCACACCTGAGGCCATGGCCATGTCGATGGCTGTCCCGAAACAGCGGTCGGCCTCGATCAGGTTCTTGGGGCCGTAGTGAAGGTCAGAAAAGTGCGCGATGCGAACCATGGTGCTTCTCCCTCATGACACTCTGTGCAGTTCACTCTCGATCTTGTCGAGGTAGCCCTGCGGGTCGTTGCGATAGCGATCCAGTTCATCCCAGGCCCGGCGGCGCCCATGCGGGTTGAGCCGCCATCCTCGGCCCCACCGTCGGTCGGCGTAGGCTTGGTACTGCTCGGCGGCAATGCCATAGGCTTGGGCACGCACCAGGAGGTGTTCCAAGGTGAGATCCCCGTCATGGAGCGGGATGTCCTTGGGTGCATCGGCGATCACCGTCTCCACAACGGTATCCACATCTGCACCAGCACCCTCCCACCTTGGCGCCCCATCCAGGACCTGGGTGGCCAGTTGAGCCTGAACAATGGCCGTGTCTTCGTCCTCCCTGTCACGCAGCAGGGCGGTCACATCCACAGGCGC
>CAYPUS010000138.1:2830-8306 GCA_964413815.1 uncultured Aquabacterium sp.
TTCCAGTTCAATGATCCATTGCGGCACACGGGTGGGCAGGCCCGTCTCGTCGATGTGGGCAACCTCCATCAAGCGCTTGGTCAGGTAAAACGGGGTGCGTTGCCGATCCAGAAAGCCAGAGATACGACCGCCACGCAGAAAGCCGATGGTTTCGAACTTCTGGATGGCCGCGTTCATCGCGTAGAAGCTGTTTGTAGGCAACTCGAACGCACTGATGGAGCGGATACCCGGGATGAAGAACAGGAACCGCCCGGTCAGGTTGCAGCGCCGCTGCTGGTAGTCAGCGCAGGACTCGGGCTCGCAAATGCCGCCGTTGTCTTCGCGCAGAACCGTCTTGCGCCCACCGAAGATGCGGATAGAGCGCCGGCCCGTGTTGTCCATGGGCACAGGTGCATGGCACATGCAGTGGCGCACACGGCCATCAGCCGAATACTGCGACCAGTAGCGCTTGTCCTGCGCCCCCCAGGCCGCGAGTTCATGCGGCATCACGGTCTGCCACTGGTCAGCCGGAAAGACGATGGGGAAGCGATAGAGGTGAAGGCCTTCACCACGGTCCTCGCCATAGGCTTGCAGGATCTGCTTCGGTGTCTCGGGATTGGGGAAGTCTTGTGCCCGCACGGTAAACCAGGGCACGTTGCGCGGGATCAGCGGTGACTTGAGTTGCGGCATCGCACCCACGATGGCGCGTTCGATCTGATCGAAGGACTGGCCGGCTTCAACGCCCTCGTCGTAGAGGCGTTGAGCCTGGGGTTGCTCCGCCGCCTTGCGGGTGAGCACCTTGATGCCTGCGCGGATCTTGCCGCCTGTGGGGATGCGGGCGGGGCCTTGCCCGAGCAGGGTCGGCAGGGCCGCCGAACCGCCCTGGACGGTGACAGTGGTTTTTACCATGGTGGCGCTCCTTCATGAACATGCGATGGTTCATGCTCTCGCGACTTCATGCGACGTCAAGCCCGAGCGCGTATGTGGCATTCTCGATAGCATGAACATCAGCGGCAAGCTCAGAGGCTGGGCAAGGCGGATCAAGCGAGACGGTGTAACGCTCTGGTTCGCTGGCAAACACCCGGCAACGCCGTGGTATGCGAAAGCCATCGGTCTTTTCGTCGTGGCCTATGCACTCAGTCCTATCGATTTGATCCCGGACTTCATCCCGGTGCTCGGTTACGTGGATGATGTGTTGCTGCTGCCTTGTCTCATCTGGCTGACCATTCGGCTCTTGCCCGCTGAGGTTTTGGTCATCTGCCGCGAACAGGCTGACAACTGGCTGAAAGTGCAGGGATCCAAACCAAGCAGCCGTTTTGGTGCGGTTCTGATCGTGCTTATCTGGATTGGGGTCTGTACAGCACTCTGGATATGGCTTTAGCCATATCGCAGGTCAAGGCAACGCCCGCCAGGCAAACTTGACACATGGGGTAGGCCTGCCTAAACTTCGTTCACTTGTACAGACTTACGGCGCAACTGCCTCTCATGCCCACGCACGCCTTCACCGTTCGCAAGCTCGCTGACACCGCAGGGGTCGGCGTGGAAGCGGTGCGCTTTTACCAGCGTCGCGGGTTGTTGCGTGAGCCTGCCCGTGAAGGCAATGGCTTTCGGCAGTACGACGAGGGTGACGTGCGGCGCCTGCGTTTCATCAAGCGCGCGCAAGAGCTGGGCTTTTCCCTTGACGATGTGGCCTCGCTGGTGTCTCTGAGCGCTGAGACCGATCAGCTGCGCGTTCGCGAGATCACCCAGCAACGTGTGCTGGACATCCGCCAGCGAGCCACCCAACTGGAAGCCATGGCCGTTGCCCTTGAAGGCTTGGTCACTTGTTGCCAGAAGTCAGCCAAGGGAGATCACTGCCCCATCATCGCGGCCCTGGTCGATCACGCCCCCCGACCCGCAGAGCAGGTGGCCGCATGACCATGCCTCGCGCGCTCAAGCATTGGATTTGCCGACTGATGGTCGGCGTGATCTTGTTTGCGCAGATGAGCGTGGCAGCCTACGCTTGCCCCAGCAACATGGTCTCCGGCAATGCCACAGCCGACGCCATCACCGCGATGGGCGCCATGGTGGATTGCGAGCAGATGGGCGAAGGCATGGGAAGGCACCTGGACCAAGCCAACCCTGGCCTGTGCGCCGAGCATTGCCACCCCACCCAACAAAGCGATCACACCCAGGCGCCTACCGTGCCTGCGGCGCTGTTGATCGCGCTGTACACCGTCGCCCTGACGGTGGATGCGTCAAGGCCGGATGGCCTAGCGCCGACTGCGGACAGCCGCCTTCACGCGGCGCCACCACCGCTGTCCATACTGCACTGCTGCTTCCGAATTTGACACGCCGAGTGACGCGGCGCTGAAAGGCCTGACGGCCGCTTCAGCGCCTGGTCGCGCAGGTTGCTGGCCAATGCAGGCGCGTGGCGTTCTGCCAAGTCCTGCACACGCCCACGCCATTGGCTTCATTCGGAGGTGTCATGTTTACCCATTCTTCGCTCCTGCCGCGCAGGGGCATGCAACTGGTCGATCTCGGCCATCCCATTTGCATGCGCATGCTCACGCGCATTCGCACGCGCTTCCAAGGTGTCGTCGTTCTGGTGGCCCTCAGCCTCGCATCCTTCCACGCCCATGCCGGGGACGTCCTGACGTTTGAACATGCGCTCGGGCTGTCCCAGGCACGCTCACAGCAACTGGTGGCCCAGAACCACGCCACGGCGGCTGCCCGCGACATGGCAGTTTCGGCCGCTCAGCAACCTGATCCCGTCCTCAAACTGGGCATCAACAACCTGCCCATTAACGGGCCTGATCGCTTCAGCGTCACCCGCGATTTCATGACCATGCGCTCAGTGGGTCTCATGCAGGAGTTCACCCGTGAAGACAAACGTCTTGCACGGTCCATGCGCTTTGAGCGGGAAGCCCAGGCCAGCGAAGCCAGCCGCGCACAAGCGCTGGCTCAACTGCAACGAGACACGGCCATCGCCTGGCTGGATCTCTACTACCAGGAACGCATGCTGGCCCTGGTCAAGGCACAGCGCGATGAAATCCGCCTGCAAGTTGAGGCGACTGAGGTCGCCTACCGAGGTGGCCGAGGATCGCAAACCGATGTGCTCGCCGCACGCTCAGCACTCGCCCAAGTGGATGACCGCATCGATCTGGCCACGCGTGAAGTGAGCACCGTGCAGACCGCGCTGCGCCGGTGGACAGGTCGTGCAGCCGACACGCCCCTGGGTGATGCACCCGACACCAGCCATGTTCCCTTGCACCTGAGCGATCTGGAAAGCACGCTGACCTCGCACCCCGACATCACCTTCATGGTCAGGCAGGAAGAGATGGCTCAGGCCGATGCGGACCTGGCCCGAGCCAACAAGCAAGCCGACTGGGGTGTGGAGCTGATGCTCAGTCAACGTGGGCCCGGCTATTCCAAGATGGCCTCTGTCAATGTCTCCGTTCCCTTGCAATGGGATCAAAAGAGCCGTCAGGACCGGGACCTGGCTGCCAGGTTGGCCACCGTGGAGCAAATGCGCGCCCAGCGCGAAGAGGCCACACGGGAGCACCTTGCCCAGGTCACGGTGATGCTCCAAACCTGGCAGAGCAGCCGGGATCGCCTGCGCCGCTACGACAGCGCCTTGATCCCGCTGGCTGCCGAGCGAACACAGGCCGCCTTGACCGCCTACCGAGGCGGCAGCGGCACGCTGGCCTCCGTGCTGGAGGCTCGCCGCATGGCCTTGGACACCCAAATGGACCGGCTGCGACTCGACATGGACACCGCTCGCATCTGGGCGCAGCTCAACTACCTGATCCCGGTGGAACACGACGCGGCCATACCCGTTCTTGACCACTGACACGGAGCCTCACATGAAACTCAAAAATCTGGTGATCGCCATGATTGCCGCCACAGCACTGAGTGCCGCTGCATATGGCCTGTACGCATTGGGCATGCAAAGAGGCATGGGAATGAATGCCGATGCTGAACTGCGCCCCGCTCAGCCTGCCACAGAAGCAAACGCCACCCAAGCCCTGCCGCAAAGCGTGGCCGAGGGTGAAGACGCCACCCGGCGACACATCGCCGATGGCCTCAAGGCTGGCGACATGGACCCGGTCACCGGCAAGAAGGTCTTGTACTACCACGACCCCATGGTGCCGGGCAACAAGTTTGACAAGCCCGCGAAGTCGCCTTTCATGGACATGATGCTGGTGCCCGTCTACGCAGACAGCGATGGCGACCAGGGCAAGGTCACCGTCAGCCCGCGCATCCAGCAGAAACTGGGTGTGCGCACCGCAGAGGTCACAGAAGGTGTGCTGTCGCCCCAGGTCTCTGCCGTGGGCAGCATCGCTTACAACGAACGCGACCAGGTTGTCATGCAAGCACGGGCCGCCGGGTTTGTGGAGCGGTTGCATGTGCGCGCCACGCTGGATGCGGTCAGGCAAGGTCAACCGCTGGTCGATCTCTATGTGCCTGACTGGGTGGCCGCACAAGAAGAGTTTTTATCTGTCCGCCGCATGCAGGGCAACGACCTGAGCAGCTTGGTCGATGGCGCTCGCCAGCGCATGCGTCAGGTCGGCATGAGCGAGGATCAGATCAAGCGCGTCGATCAAACTGGCAAGACCCAGCCGCGCATCACCTTGGTGGCACCCATCAACGGCGTGCTCAGTGAGTTGATGGTGCGTGAAGGCATGTCCGTGATGCCGGGGGCCACCTTGTTGCGCATCAACGGCGTGTCCACGGTTTGGGCCAACGCCGAAGTGCCAGAGAGCCAAGTCGCGCAACTGCGCTCAGGCACCAAGGTAAAGGCGCGCAGCCCGGCTGTGCCTGGCACCACCTTTGAAGGCACAGTTCAGGCCCTGGTACCGGAGGTCAACCCTGGCACCCGCACCCTCAAGGCCAGGGTGCAGTTGAACAACCCAGGCATGCGCCTGGTGCCGGGCATGAGCGTGACCATGCAGTTCATGGACATGCGTGCCGACAAGTCCTTGTTGATTCCCACAGAGGCCGTCATCCAGACGGGTAAACGCACCGTGGTGATGCTGGCCGAAGACAAAGGGCGGTTCCGCCCGGTCGAGATCGAGGCGGGCATCGAGAGCGATGGGCAAACCGAGGTCAAGCGCGGCCTGGATGTGGGCCAGCGTGTGGTGGTGTCATCGCAGTTCCTGATCGATTCGGAAGCCAGCCTCAAAGGTGTTGAGGCGCGGCTCAATGGCGTACCGGCACCGACCATGGACAACACCGCGCCCAGACACGAAGGTCAGGGCAAGGTGGAAGCCCTGGCAGACGAGGCCATCACCTTGTCGCACGGGCCGATTGCCTCACTCAAGTGGGGCTCTATGACGATGGATTTCAAGGTGCCGCTCAAGGGCGGGCTGCCCCGCCATCTGGAGGTGGGTGACCCGGTGAGCTTTGAGTTCTACATGGATGCCGACGGCATGCCGCAGTTGACCCGACTGTCGCACCTGGCACCTGAACCCCAGCCTGCACCCGAGGCGCCCCATCACACCCATGGCCCAGCCAA
>CAYPUS010000139.1:0-3904 GCA_964413815.1 uncultured Aquabacterium sp.
CGCCGACGGGGTGCTGACCTACTTCGCGCTGGACGCGGCACGCAAGCTGCGCGAGGCCTGACCGCCTTGACGGCGATGCCGTATGCTCTTGGGCAACGCGGCCCGGGAGCCCTTCTTCGTGCGCTTCTTCCACATCCACGAGCAATTCACCGAACTGCCTGACTGGCCGGCCACGATGCCCGCCCAGGGCTTTCTGTGGCTGACCTGCAGCCGGCATGTCTTCGAGGCGCAATTGCCGCAGACCCAGCAGCATCTGCAGCGCCTGACCGGCGGCAGCCTGGTGAACCTGCACGTCTCCGACCTGCTCAACCCGCAGCTGCCCTCGCAGTACGAGTACACCTCGTGGTACGACATCCTGGTGTTCCGGCGGCTGGCCGCGGCCCAGGGCTCCGAGCACCTGTTCCTGGACGATGCGCACGGCAATGCCTCGGGCGCACGCCAGGCCATGGCGGCCATCGACACCAACCCGGTGGGCTTTGCGCTCTTTGACCGCATCTTGCTGACCGTGCACCCGGCCGACTGTTCGGTGCGCGATTTCTTCGAGGCCCGCTTCAGCCAGATGATGCAGCAAGGGCGCTTCGATCCGCAGGCCCGGCCGGCGCCGCCGCCTTCGCACCAGCCCCTGGCCATGCTGCCCGGGCTGGAGGCCGACAGCGATCCGAGCGACGGGCCGGTCCATGCCCCCGCCCGGCATCCCGCACCGGACGGCATGGAAGACGTGTCGGCCGACCTGATCGGTGGCGCCATGCGGCACGAGTTGCGAGGCGGGGCCAACCGCCTGCCGCCCAACCCTGCCGACCTGATGCTGCGCATCGTCAACCACATGGTCGACTCCTATCTGGACTTGCGCCGCCTGCTGACCCGCCAGTTCGGCTACCTGCAGCAGGAGTTGCTGAGCAACCGATTCAAGCGCTGGCAGACGCTGCTGGACTCGCGCAACACCCTGCACCTGCTGGAAGACATTTGCGAAGACCAGCGCAGCGCCATCCAGGAATGGCTGGACGCACTGGAGGACTGGCCCCTGCCCTCCGACCCCGAGCAGGTGCGCGAGCGCGAGCTGCTGCGCGTGCGTTCACGCGATGTGCTCGAACACATCGAGCGCGTGCTCGGGCATGTGCGGCGGCTGGAGAGCTCGGCCGAAAGCGCGGTGCAGATGCACTTCTCGGCCCAGGGCAGCCGCACCAACGACATCATGCGCACGCTGACGGTGCTGACGGCCATCTTCCTGCCGCTGAATCTGATCACCGGCATCTTCGGCATGAACTTCGACACCCTGCCGCTGATCCACTCGGCAACGGGCCTGTGGATCGCCCTGGGGCTGATGGCGATCATGGGGGTCGCGCTGGTGTGGTGGTTCCGGCGCAAGCGCTATCTGGGGACCTGAGCGGGTCGTCCCCCGGGGCCTTTACTGGCGAGGGCCCGCCTTTTCCCAGACTTCGCGCGCCAGGCACAGGTCGTCCCAGGCCAGGCCCTTGTCGGCCGGGCTGCGCAGCAGATAAGCCGGGTGGTAGGTGACGATGAGCGGCACGCCGCCGACCTCGTGGACACGGCCACGCAGCTTGCCGATAGGCTCAGAGGACTTCAGCAGCGACTGGACCGCGAAGCGCCCCATGGCGAGGATGACCTTGGGGCCCACCAGCTCGATCTGCCGCAACAGATAAGGCTCGCATTGCGCGACCTCCTGGGGCAGCGGGTTGCGGTTGGCGGGCGGACGGCACTTGAGCACATTGGCGATGAAGACCTGCTCCGCGGGCGGCGCGGCCTCACGCGTGCGGCCGATGGCCTGCAGCATGCGGTCGAGCAACTGGCCGGCGCGGCCGACGAAGGGCTCGCCTTCACGGTCTTCCTGCTCGCCCGGCGCTTCGCCGATGATCATCCATTCGGCCTGCGGGTTGCCCACACCGAAGACGGACTGCTTGCGGCTTTGGCACAGGCCACAGGCCTGGCAACCGGCCACGGCCTCGCGCAGGGCCGGCCAGTCCATGCGCTCGATGCCTTCGGGGCGGGGGCCGAGTTGGGCCTGTTGAGCGGTGGCTGCCGGAGTGGCGCCAGCGCCCGCGGTGGGCCGCGCGGTCTGGGGCATGCCGGCGGAGGGGCGGGCGGTGGCCGGCGGGGGGGGCAGCGCCGCGGGCAAGGCCTCGGACACGCTGACGAAAGACGAAGCTGGCGCGGCGCGGGTGGCGGGTGGCTCAGCCGCGTCCGCCCGGGCCGCCACGGGCTCGGCGACGGCCGCAGCTGGGGCGCCCGCTTGCGGCACCTCTTCGGGCCAGAACGGCGGGATGTTCATCTCGCGCAGCATGGCGCGCTGGCGCTCAGTCCAGCGCATGCAGGCCTCCGTTGCGCAAGGGAACCTCGCGCTTCATCACCAAGGCGTCTTCCCGGCCGCCCTCGGGCGCGGGGTAGTAGTTCTTGCGCAGGCCGATTTCGACGAAGCCTTCGCTGAGGTAGAGCGCGCGGGCCGGCTGGTTGGAGGGCCGCACCTCCAGCCACAGCACGCCCAGGCCGCGCGCGCAGCAATGGGCGTAAAGCCCGGCCAGCACATCGCGTGCGATGCCCTGGCCGTGAAAGGCCTTGTCGACCGCGATGTTGAGCAGGTGCACCTCGTCGACGCCGTCCATCGCCACGCAGACCGCCACGATCTGGCCGGTGTCGCGCGTGCAGCGCACCTGCATGCGGTAATCGGCGCGCATGGAGGAGCGGTAGTTGTCTTCGCTCCAGGCGTGGATGGGGTGCAGGCAGGCGACGCGCTCCATGGCCATCACGACCGGCACATCGGCATCGGTCATGGGGCGATCAAGGAAACGGGTCTGCAGGCTGTGCATGGTGGCGGTGTCAGCGCGGGGCTGGGGGATTCAGGATCATGCCTGAAACTTGCCGGCCGCACGCTCGGTGGTGGTCTGGGCGACCTTGTCGCGCACATAGCGCGGCAGGGCCAGGGCGGCGTCCAGCGTGTCGCCACGTATCCAGGCGGCGCGGGCCAGGGCCGCCAGCGCGGCGCCATGGGGGCGCGCCAGCGGGCCCGCGACCTGGGCGGGCAGGACGGGGGCCAAGGCATCTGGGTAGGCCGCGCCCGCATTGCCGGCCCAGCGCAGCGTGCGGTCCCGCGTGCCGGCGCCGCACCAGCGGGCCGCGGGCTCGCCCAGGGGCCACAGGCTCGCCGGGGCGCTGACCCGCCATTGGGCGCCGTCCCACTGGAAAGCGCCGACGTAGAGCTCATCCATGCGGGCATCCTGCAGCACCCACAGCGTGTCGCCTGCGGCCAGGCTACCGCTTGCATCGCCTGCATCCCCCGCTTGGCGCGCGGCCTCGGCCACGGCCATCAAGGTGTCGAGCGCGATGACCGGCACATCCAGCCCCAGGGCCAGGCCCTGGGCCACCGAGCAGGCCGTGCGCAAGCCGGTGAAGGCCCCGGGACCGCTGCCGAAGGCGATGGCATCGACGTCCTGCCAGGCACACCCCGCTTGGCCCAGCAGTTCGGCCAGGGCCGGCAGCAAGGTGGCCGAGGCCAGGGCGCCGCCGGGCAGATCGCGCACGAACAGGGCTTCGCCCTGGCTCAGGGCGGCATGGATGCGGTCGGTGGCGGTGTCGAGGGCCAGCAGGACAGGGGCGGCGGGAGGCATGGCGGGAGTGTATCTATGATCGGGTGCATGACCCGCCCCGCTTTCGCCTTGCCCCGGCTCCGGGCCGCATTGTTCACACCGCTTGTCAAGCGGCTTTTCAAGCCTCTGGCGGCCGCCCTGGCCATCGCCGGCACGGGTGCGGTGGGTGCCACGGGGCTGCCTCCCGAGGTGAGCGAGGCACTGCGGCAGGCCGGCATCCCGCCGGAGGCGAGCTCGATGGTGGTGGTGCCCGTCGATGGCACGGCGCCCCGGCTGGCGCACCTGAGTGAACTCAGCCGCCAGCC
>CAYPUS010000139.1:3914-8284 GCA_964413815.1 uncultured Aquabacterium sp.
GCTGTTCACGACGGGCGCGGCGCTGTCGACGCTGGGCCCGGCATTTTCGTGGCGCACCGAGGCGGCACTGGGCGGCCCGCTGCTGCCCGACGGCCGCCTGGCCGGGCCCTTGTTCCTGCGCGGCAGCGGTGACCCCAGCCTGGTGCTGGAAAAGGTCTGGCTGATGATGGCGCGCTGGCGGGCCGCCGGGCTGCGCGACATCGAGGGCGGCATCGTGCTGGACCGGCGCGCCTTCGATCTGCCCGCCCACGACCCCGCGGCCTTTGACCAGGCACCGCTCAAGCCCTACAACGCCGGGCCCGATGCCCTGCTGCTCAATCACCAGGCCATCACCTTGCGCCTGGCGCCGGACACGGCGCAGCCGGGCCGCATGCGCGTGAGCATGGAGCCCGCGCTCGATGGCGTGCGGCTGGAAAGCCAGATTCTGCTGCGGCAGAACGAGGCCTGCGGCGCCTGGCGCGACCACCTGCTCGTGGACATGGAGCCCGCTCCACTGGCCGGGCGCACCCTGGCCGCAGGCGAACAGGCCCCGTGGACGCTCAGTGTGCGCGGCAGCTATGCCGCCTCGTGCGGCGCGCGGGAGTGGCCGCTGCTGTGGCAGGGACAGGGGGCGGGCGACCATGCCGCCAGGCTGCTGGCCCAGGTCTGGCGCGATCTGGGCGGCAAGCTGGGGGCGGCCGCTGGCCCTGATGCGGTCGCCCCGGTGCGCGATGGCGTCTGGCCTGCGCAAGCCGCCGTGTGGCAAGTTTGGGCGTCACCGCCCCTGCGCCTGGTGGTGCAGGACATCAACAAGTTCAGCAACAACGTGATGGCCCGCCAGCTCTTCCTGGCGATGGCGCCCGCGCCCGGCCCCGCCACATTGGACAAGGCGCGCGAGGCGGTCAGCCGGGTGGTGCGCGAGGCCACGCAGGACACGGCGGCGCCGTCGGCCGGGCGCTCGCCCTGCGATGGCGATGCGCTGGTGCTGGACAACGGCTCGGGCCTGTCGCGGCAGGAACGCAGCAGCGCGGCCTGCCTGGCGCGCTGGCTGCAGGCCATGTGGGCCAGCCCGGTGATGCCGGAACTGCTGGCTTCCTTGCCTGTGACGGGGGTGGATGGCACCGCCCGGCGCCTGGGTCAGGGCGGCACCTTGGGGCGCGCCCACATCAAGACCGGCTCGCTGGAGGGCGTCACCGCCATCGCCGGCGTGGTGCTGGGTGAATCAGGGCGGCGCCACGTCGTGGTGGGCATCGTCAACCACCCGTTGGCCCAACGGGCCCGGCCCGCATTGGACGCCTTGCTGGGCTGGGCGGCGCGCGATGCCGGGCTGCAAAGCGCTGGCTCGGCTGCGACGATGGCACCGGCCGCAGCGCAAGAGACTGTGCGCCCGGCGCCTGCACCCCTGCCTTGAGCAGGCAGGGGGCCCTCAGGATCAGAACTGGTTGACGATCCGGATCATGGCCGTGTTGGCGATGGCCTCGTGCACGGGCCGGCCGAGCCGGTAGTCGTCGGCCCAGATGTAGGTCGAGGGGCTGCCGCCCAACACCGGCAGCGCCGAGGTGCAGAACTGGACGTCGAAGCGGTTGCCCGTCTGCGCCACGATGGCACCCGTCGGCGAGATCGTGGGCACGACCTTGGCATCGGCCGTGCGGTGATCCTCATTCGGACAGAAGCGGTTGTTGACGTAGGACGTGCTGCCGGCGTAGTCGGCGGTCAGGTCCCCGGCCCGCACGAAGGTGTAGTCACGGCCGCGGAAGGTGTATTCCTGCAGACCCTTGATGCCGGTGGCCTTGTCGCCCAACTCCAGCGTGGTGTTGAAGGCATTGACCAGCGAGGCCGCCAGGGCCGTGCGGCTCGCACCCCAGGGCGACAGGGCCAGGTTGGGCACGCCGATGACCACGACCTTGGCGCCGGACGAGAACACCTGCTTGACGATCTGGGCCAGATTGTTGGCGCGCTGCTTGGCTTCGAAGACCTTGGACTCGTCGGACATGCTGCCGTCCTCGGCGATCTCGATGATGTCGTTCTGGCCGATCCAGATGGTCACCAGCGAGCCCTTGCCGATGTGGCCGGCGGCCTGGGCGCGGTTGACCTGAACCTGCAGGTCGGCGACCTTCTTGTCGGCTTCGGCATAGGTGTAGGCACCCCCGGCATCGAGCGGACAGGCGTCGGCGAAGCCCTTGCCGAAATAGTGGGCGATGTACTGCACGGCCGTGACGCTGACGCTGCACTGGTACTGCATCAAGACGTCGCGCTTGGCGTTGGGGGAGGCGACCGTGACCTCGGCGGCAGGCGTGGCGGAGTTGGTGTAGGTCAGCCCGCCCAGGCCCAGCAGGCGCACCAGGTTGACGATGTCGCCATCGGGAGGGACGTAGCTACCCGTGCCCAGCGGCAGGGTCAGGTCCCCTGCGGTGAACTCGAAGTTGCTGCCTTCAAAGACATCGTCCGCCGTCCCCTCAATGCCGTCCTCGTTGCAGCGTTGCGTGGGCGTGCCCGCGTTGCAAAAACCGATCACGGGCAGCACCGCGTTCACCGAATACACCAGCCCCTTGATCTCGCCCGCGGGCGAGCCCGGCACGCTCACCGAGGCAAAGGCGCTGTTCTCATCGCCCAGGGCCACCACGCGGTCCGGACGGTATTCCTCGGCGCGGTCGCCGCCGCCGCAGGCGCTCAGCAGGGACAGGGTGGCGCAAGCCAGCGCCACCTGCCCGATGCGCCCTGCACGCCACGCGCGCGTCCGCAGGCGCTGGGTCACAAGCAGGGATGAGAGAGCGGAACGGGGCATGGGATCTCCGAAAAAACAGGCAGGTTCGAACAATTCGGCAAGGCCGCAAGCATAACGGCCCCTGGGGGACTGGGGCAGCGCGCGACGTAAAGTCGGGCAGCCAGGGTGGCGAAGGGCCGCCACGGCCACATGCCATCGCGCAGGGATCAGGAGGCTGCCGCCCGCAACAGGCGGTCGCGCACGCCGTCCCAGGCGGGCTCCTGCGGGGGGGCTTCGACCCAGATCAACTCCACGCCCATGGCATCGAGTTCGCGCAGATCGGCGAACAGATCGTGGGCGGCCGTGGCGGCATCGCCCGGCATCGACAGGTGCACCACGCCGCGGCTCTTGGGGCGCCAGGCCCACAGGCTGCGCGAGTACACGCCGATGCGCGGGCCGCGGCTGGCATCGGTCATCGCGGCGGCGGTCAGCTCCGGCTCGATCAGGTCGAGCGCCGCGTTGAGCTGGCCGTCATCCATGAGGCGGACCTTGGCGCGCGGGGCATAGTGGGCCTCCAGGGTGCCCGATGCCCGGGGCGCGGACGGGTCCGGGGCCTCGGGGCGGGACCATTGCACGGGCTCACCGGCCACTTCTTCGATTTGGGCCAGGGTCAGGCGGCCGGGGCGCAGCAGCACCGGGTGGCCGCGCGAGCAGTCGACGATGGTCGACTCGATGCCGACCTCGCAGGCGCCGCCTTGCAGCACCCAGACCTCGTCCAGGCCCTCGCCCTGGCCTTCGAACTCTTCGACCACGTGTTCTGCCCGGGTCGGGCTGATGCGGCCGAAGCGGTTGGCGCTGGGCGCGGCCACGCCCAGGTCGTCCAGGCGGGCGCAGGCTTCGAGCAGTTGGCGTGCCACCGGGTGATCAGGGCAGCGCAGGCCGATGGTGTCCTGTCCGCCGGCCGCGGCGGCCCCCACCTCGGGGTTGCGCGGCACGATCACGGTCAGCGGCCCGGGCCAGAACGCCCGCACCAGGCGCTGCGCCACCGGCGGGAAGGCCGACACGAAGCCCAGGGCGGCGGCCTCATTGGGCACGTGCACGATCAGGGGATGGTCAGCCGGGCGGCCCTTGGCGGCGAAGATGCGCGCCACGGCGGCATCGTCGTCGGCGCGCGCGCCCAGGCCGTAGACCGTCTCCGTGGGCAGGGCCAGCAGGCCGCCTTCCACGATGCGGCGCGCGGCCTGCTCGATGGCATCAGGCTGGGTGGCGGGGTCGAGCAGGCGCATGGTCGAAGGGCTCGCGCGGGGGGTCAGAACGGCGCGATGCCGAGGATGGCCGCGGCCTTGAGCGCCGTCTCGCGCGCGGCTTCGGCGCTGGGGGCCGTGATGGTCAGGTGCCCCATCTTGCGGCCTTTGCGCGCCTCGGTCTTGCCGTACAGGTGCAGGTGGGTGCCAGACAGGGCCAGCACGGCGGCCCAGTCGGGCTCCTGCTGCCCGGCCTGCGCGGCCGCGCCCTGCGGGAACCACAGATCGCCCAGCAGATTGAGCATCAGGCAGGGGCTGTGCAGCACCGGCTCGACCAGCGGCAGGCCGGTCATGGCGCGCACCTGCAGCTCGAACTGCGAGACGTCGCAGGCGTCGATGGTGAGGTGGCCGGAGTTGTGCGGGCGCGGCGCCATCTCGTTGGC